>CALLYM010000225.1 GCA_937858155.1 uncultured Phycisphaerales bacterium
CCACCCGCTCCAGCACCCGCCGCAGCGCCGGGCTGCCCCCCACGATCTCCCCGAAGTTGTGCGAGGACTTGAGCTCCTCGCTCAGGTACCGGTTCTGGGCCTGCAGGCGGGCCTGCTCCCGCTCCATCAGCACCCGCTCGGTGATGTCCAGGAACATCGTCCGCGTGTACGTCCCGCTCTTGTCGGGCCGCGACCACCACTGGATCCAGATCGGCCGCCCGTCGTCCTTGCGGCGCAGCTCCAGCACCACCCCGCTGGTGTCGATCCCCTTGCCGATGGACTCGAAGGCGAGCTTCATCCGCTCCTGCGCCTCCGGCGTGTCGGGGGCGAAGGTCTTCCCGTACGTCCCCTCCACCTGGTCGGGCCTCACGCCCAGCACCCGCAGGGCCGTCTTGTTCGCCCGGATGAACCGCGAGTCCACCCCCTCGTGCACGTAGGCGATGGGGGCCTCGTCGAACAGGTCGCGGAATCGGTCCTCGCTCTCTGCCAAGGCCGCTTCGAGCCGGAGGCGTGCGAGTTCAGCCGCGGCGCGGTTCGCGAGGATGCGGAAGACGGCGAGGTTGCGGGGTTCGCGGGCCATCGGCTTCACGTCCATGATGAAGAGGTGGCCGATGACCTTGTTGGAGGCGTCAAGGAGTGGGACGCCCAAGTAGGACTCCGCACGCAGGTCCACAAGGGGCTTGTCATCGGGGAAGGCGTGCTGGAGCGCGCTGGGGTGGTGCGTAAAGCTGCCGTCGATCACTGCGCGGCATGGCGTGCCGGCGAGGGACCATTCGACGTTGTCGAGAAACCTGTCGCCGGCCCAGAACGCGAGGGACCGGACCGACTGGGTCTCAGGCAGGAACTCGGCGACCACGGCGTACTTCACGTTGAGCGCTGTGGCGAGGTGCTGGCAGAGCGCACGGAAGCAGTCGGGCCCGGCGCTCCCTGAGACGGCGCGGAGGAGGCTGTGGAGCGTGGAATCCTGGGCGAGGAGTTCAGGCGCTGCGGCGGGGTCCTCGCGGGCGGGGACGCTTGTGCCTTCTCTCGATGTCTGTGGGGTGCTCATACGAGCGGGTGGCATTGTACACAGACTCCCCGACACGGCGATGAGTTTGCGGCAACGGATGACACGTGGTGTCCTGATCGGCGTGGCATTCTCTGGAGACAATTATGCAGGCTGTTGCAGTTTTTCCGTCGACACGCGACGTCCGGTTGATCGAAGTGGCTGAACCAACACTAACCCGGGCCGATGAGGTCAAACTGCGGACGCTGGACGTTGGGGTATGCGGGACCGACCGCGAGATCTGCGGGTTCCACTACGGGACACCGCCCCGAGGTTCGGACCACCTCGTCATCGGTCACGAGTGTGTGGGCGAGGTGGTGGAGGTCGGGCGCGACGTCGCGGGCTTCCAGAAGGGCGATCTCGCGGTGCTCACGGTTCGGCGCTCCTGCAACCAGCCGGGGTGTCCCTCGTGCAAGGAGGGGCGGCAGGACTTTTGTTACACGGGCGATTTCACGGAGCGGGGCATAAAGGAACAGCACGGCTTCATGACCGAGTACGTGGTCGACCGCGCGGTGAACATGCTCAAGGTACCGCGGGAACTTCGGGATTATGCGGTGCTCGTGGAGCCGCTGACGATCGCGGAGAAGGCGTTGATCGAGGTGTGGCAGGTGCAGCAACGGCTGCCGTGGAGCTGCCCGCATGCCGGGAGGGGTGCGCCTGGCGCGTGCCACCACGCGGTCGTGCTCGGGGCGGGCCCCATCGGTTTGCTTGGCGCCATGGCCTTTGTGAACGCGGGGTTCACGACGTTTGTGTACTCGCGTGAGGACGAGGCACACCCGAAGGCCGATCTGGTTCGGTCGTTGGGTGCGATGTATGTGTCGTCGCAGGTGACGCCGGTGGATCGGCTCATGGACCGCGTCGGAACGATCGACGTGGTGTACGAAGCAACAGGCGCGAGCAAACTGAGCTTCGACGTGCTTGCGCAGGTGGGCCCGAACGCGGCCTTTGTCTTCACGGGCGTGCCCGGGCTCAAGGGGGGCGCGACCGTCGACACCGATCGCATCATGAGGAACATGGTGCTGAAGAACCAGGTGCTGCTGGGGACTGTCAATGCGGGGCGGGACGCGTTTGAGGCCGCGATCAAGGACCTGCTGGAGTTCCGGGCGAAGTGGCCGCGCTCGCTCGACACGCTCATCACCGCGCACCACACGCTGGCGAATTACCGCGACGGGCTGTTCACGACGGAGGGGATCAAGCATGTCATCCGGTTCAGCAACTGAGGTCATCCCGGGTGGGCAGCTCCATGACGGGATGGAATGGCTGGAGGCCGACGGTCTGGGCGGGTTTGCGAGCGGTACGGCCACGGGGGTGCGTACTCGCAGGTACCACGCGCTCCTGCTCACGGCGACGCAGCCGCCGACGGGGCGCATGGCCCTGGTGAACGGCGTGGAGGCGTGGGTTGAGCGGGATGGTCGGGCTGAAGTTCTCACGCCTCAGCGGTACAGCGGCGGCGTGAGCCGGGGCGCACGCATTGAGTCGTTCACTCCTATTCCATGGCCTTCCTGGGTGTACGTGCTGGAGGACGGCACGCGCGTGCGGCACGATGTGTTTGTGCCCCGTGGACGCGCGTGCGTCGTCCTGTCCTGGAGCGTGGAGGGGTTGGATGATCGGAAGCTGCGGGTGCGCCCGCTGCTGTCGGGGCGCGACTATCACGCGCTGCACAGTGAGAATGTTTCGTTTGACATGCGGGCCATCGAGGGACGCGGGGTCGTCTCGTGGGGGCCTTACCACGGCGTGCCGGGCGTTGTGTGCGCTTCCAATGGGGTCTACACGCACGCACCGGACTGGTACCGGGGGTTCTCGTACGCACATGAACAGTCGCGCGGCTTCGATCATGTCGAGGACTTGGCGACCCCGGGCTTTGTCGAGTTTGATCGGGTTGGGGGTGAATCACTGATGGTGCTGGCGAGCGAGGCGGAGCGCGAGCGCTTGCAGGAAGACCTCGAGATTCGCGGCCTCCGCGGCACCGTGGAGGAATGGCGTCGGGCGGAGGGCACGCGCCGGGCGGGGCCAGCGCTCGATGCTGCGGCCGACGCGTATGTCGTGAAGCGGGGCGGCGGCACGACGATCACCGCGGGGTACCCCTGGTTCACCGACTGGGGGCGCGATGCGATGATCAGTGTGCGGGGGCTGTGCACCGCGCGTGGTCGGCTGGATGAGGCGGCGGAAGTTCTGAGTTCCTGGGCGGGTGCGGTTTCCGGCGGGCTCCTGCCCAACCGGTTCTGCGATTCCCCCGGGGACATCGTTGAGTACAACAGTGTGGACGCCCCGCTGTGGTTCTGTGTCGCGGCGTATGAGTTACTGCGCGCCTATCGCGAACGGGATGGGGCGGCGCCTCTCGGCCTGCGCGGGACACTCACGGGCGCCGTGCGCGAGATCGTGGAGCGGTACGCCGCGGGCACCGCGATGGGTATCGGTATGGACGAGAGTGACGCCCTCCTGTGGTCGGGCACCCCGGGGACGAATCTGACGTGGATGGACGCTCGCGTGCGCGGACAGCCCATCACTGGACGGATCGGGAAGCCCGTTGAGGTGCAGGCATTATGGGTCCACGCGTTGTGCATTGCGGGGAAGTCTGACCCCAAGTACAAGGAGCTCTCCAAGGTCGCGCAGCGTTCCCTGGTTTCGAAGTTCTGGAATGAGCGGTTGGCATGCCTCTACGACGTCATCGACCTCGACCATCGGCGCGGGACGGCGGACACCTCGGTCCGGCCGAATCAGATATTCGCCGTCGGTGGGCTGCCCAAGAACCTGCTGCCAGCGGACCGGGCGCGGTGCGTGGTGGACACGGTTGAGCGCGAGCTGCTGACGCCGGCGGGGCTGCGGTCGCTTGCGGCATGGGATGATGCCTATCGCGGCAGGTACCAGGGCGGACCCGATCAGAGAGATAGCAGTTATCACCAGGGCACGGCGTGGTCGTGGCTGCTCGGTCCGTTCGTCGAGGCGTGGGTTCGGGTGCGGGGGAGCACTGACGAATCGATGCGTCACGCGCGGGAGAGGTTCCTGGAACCGCTGATCGCGACGGGGTTTGCGTTTGGCCTTGGGCACATCGGCGAGATCGCGGATGGTGATGCGCCGCACGGCGGGCGTGGATGCCCGTTCCAGGCGTGGTCGGTGGCGGAAGCGATCCGTCTTGACCGGGTGGTGCTGAAGCACCGTGATACAAGCCCACCCAAGGCCGCGAAGGGCAGCGTGTTCGCGCGCTCGGGGCGTTCTGGACCCGTGGTGACAACGCAAGGGGGTGTGGTGTGGCGTGGCACTGGCGCTTTGCGCTGATGGATGGGGCCCTGCTTGGGATGTTCATGGTGAGTGCGTCCGTGTTTGGGGTACTGCTGTTTCATCCCGGGTCGCGTGTCGTACGCGGTGTGCGTAGCGAGGCTTTGCGGCGGGGGTTGATGGGGCTCGCCATGGGATCGACGGCGGCTCTGCTGATCTATTCGCCGTGGGGGACGACGAGCGGAGCGCATATGAATCCCGCGGTCACGATCGCGTTCCTTGCGCTCGGCAAGATCACTGGAGTCGATGCTGCGTTGTATTGCGGCGCGCAGGTGCTGGGTGGGCTTGTTGGCATCGTGGCTGCGTGGGCGGTGATGGGTGTGAGGCTGACGCACCCGGCGGTACAGTGCGTGGCGACGCTGCCCGGCAGGTTTGGAGCGAAGTGGGCGGCGGTCGCTGAATTCGGCATTGCGTTCACGCAGTTGCTGGTCGTGCTGGTGACGGCCAACATCATGGCGACGCAGCGCATGACGGGCCTGATCGCGGGGGCGATGGTGGCGGGCTGGGTCTTTTTCCTGGCCCCGGTCTCGGGCATGAGCATGAACCCGGCACGGACGCTTGCGTCGGCGGTCGTGGCCCGGCGGTGGGATGCGCTGTGGGTGTACGCCCTGGTTCCGCCGCTGGGCATGCTCAGCGCGGCTGGTGTGTACGTCCTGCTGGACGGGCACGTTTTCTGTGCCAAGCTCTGCCACCCGAGTGCCGCGGCGGGGTGCCCATTCCGGTGTGAATTCGGGACACTTTCCGGAGTCTACGGGCAACCCACAAGGCAGTGAATTGCACGCGGAGGTCCTGTGGAATACGACATCATCATCATCGGGAGCGGGGCGGGGGGCGGGACGATCGCGCGGGAGCTCGCGTCGGCCGGGCTTCGCATACTGATTCTGGAACGGGGGCAGGCGATCCCGCGTGAGCGCGAGAACTGGGACGAGGATGCCGTCTTTGCACGGAAGCGGTACCAGGCGAAGGAGACGTGGTACGACAAGGACGACAAGCCGTTCGAGCCCTACACGCACTACTGCGTGGGCGGCAACACAAAGATGTACGGCGCGGCGTTGCTGCGCCTGCGCACGTGTGACTTCGGGGGCGTGCGGCACTACGGGGGAGAGTCACCCGCGTGGCCCATTTCTTACGCGGACTTGGAGGAGTATTACGCCCGTGCAGAAGCCATGTACAGCGTGCGCGGCGTGCGCGGTGCGGACCCGACGGAACCGCCGGCGAGCAACGAGTTTGAACATGGGCCGCTGGAGCCCGAGCCCGCCATTGCCGAGCTTTCGGACGACCTTTCGGCCCTGGGATACCGGCCATTCCCGATCCCGCTGGGCGTGAGGGTCCCGCACACTCGCGGAACCTCCGGCGTGCGCCTGAGCGCGTTCGATGGCTACCCGGACCCGACCCAGACCAAGGCTGACGCGCACGTCGTGGGTATCGAACCCGCTCTGGCGCACGAGAACGTGACTCTCCTCACCGGGTGCATGGTCGAGCGCCTTGTGACCGATGGGGGAGGACGCAGAGTGCGGGAGGTCGTCGCGGTGCACGAGGGGCGTCGGACGGTTCATCGCGCGGGGACGATCATCCTGGCTGCTGGCGCGATCAACTCGGCGGCGTTGCTGCTGCGATCGGCGTGCGCAGCGCACCCCGCGGGACTTGCGAACTCGTCGGGGCTGGTGGGGCGTCATTACATGTGCCATCAGAACGGCCTGCTGATCTGCGTGAGGCAGGACGAGAACCCGTCGCAGTTTCAGAAGCACTTCGGCATCGCCGACTTTTACCACGGCGCCCCTGACAGCGCACATCCCCTGGGCCTCATTCAGTTGATGGGAAAGCCGGACGCAGGGACCCTTGCGTGGTTGGCGGGGTTGGAAGGGGGTGCTGCGCTGAAGGGCGAGTCGGTGGACTCGTTCCGTCGTCGCACCATAGATTATTTCCTGACGGCGGAGGACCTGCCGGACCCAATGAACCGCGTGGAGCTGCGTGGGGATGGGGCGATCCGAATCGTCTATTCGCACAACAACACCGAGGCGTACGACCGTCTTCGCACAGAGTGCGAGCGCGCGATGTGCGCCGTGGAAGCGCGCCGCGGCCGTCGACGGCCTGTGTTCCTGCACTCCAGGCTCGGCATCGGTGGTGTCAGCCATCAGACAGGCACGCTGCGGTTCGGCTCAGACCCCAGGTCCAGCGTGCTGGATGTTGGCTGCCGCGCGCACGACCTCGAGAACTTGTACGTCGTGGACGGGTCGTTTTTTCCATCGTGCGGCGCGGTCAACCCGTCGCTCACGATCATGGCGAACGCGATCCGTGTTGGTGAGATCATTCGGCGAAGCCTCGGTGCGCGGTCAGGCGCGCCTCGTCACGCCGCCCAGGGAGCAACCGCATGAACAGCAAGGGGATGGGGTTTGTCGGAGGCACCGCGCTGGTGCTGGCTGTGGGATCGTTCGGGTACGTCGTGGTGGCGCAACCGGGTTCAATCGCCGCCACCAGCGCTCCCGACGCGCAGTTCAGGACACAGGCCGCCGCACCGCCGCTGGTGAGTGGGGTGGCAGGGGTGGGAATCACGGTGGGCGATCTCTCCACGTCCGTCGCGTTCTACCGTGACGTGCTGGGGTTTCACCAGGTGAGCGAACGCGAGGAGGCCGGGGATGGCATTGAGCACTTGACCGGCGTATTCGGAGCGCGCCGGAGGACGGCGGTGATGCAACTCGGGGAAGAGGTCCTCGAGCTGTCGGACTTCCTCGCGCCCGAGGGGAGGCCCATACCAGTGGATAGCAGGAGCAACGATCTCTGGTTTCAGCACGTGGCCATCGTGGTGAGGGATATGGATCTGGCGTACTCCCACCTGCGTGCGCACAATGTGAGGCATGCGTCGAGTGGGCCGCAGACGCTGCCTGACTGGAACCCTGCCGCGGGTGGTATCAAGGCCTTTTACTTCAAGGACCCTGATGGCCACCCTCTGGAAGTGATCTGGTTTCCTGAGGGGAAGGGGGACCCGAGGTGGAAGCGGGTGGCGGACGCCATGCCAGGTGCGGTGTTCCTCGGGATCGATCACACGGCGATCGTGGTCCGTAACACCGAGGCGAGCCTCGCCTTCTACCAGGGTGTCCTTGGCATGCGGGTCGCCGGTCACAGCGAGAACTTTGGTACCGAGCAGGAGCACTTGAACAACGTCTTCGGCGCGAGGCTTCGGATCACGGGCGTGCGCGCGGAGCGGGGCATGGGGGTGGAGTTCCTCGAGTACTTGTCCCCAACAACGGGACGCGCACGCGCAAGTGATTCAGGGGCGAACGATCTGTGGCATGATCAGACGGTCTTCACGACTGGAATGAAAGATGCGGGCGAGTCGGTCCTGCGTGCCCCTGGCGTGGAGTGGATTTCTCCCGGGCCTGTCGACCCCGACGGTGCGGGGCCGCAGGGTGTGCAGGCACTCGTACGTGATCCTGACGGGCATGCGGTGCTGTTGCGTTCGCGATGAAATGCGCCGACACCTCACGTCGCCCGTGGCAACCAACCAGACGCATCAACACAAAGAATGGAGAACGGGTATGCAGGAGCGGGCAGCACATAGGGCGGTGGCGGGGCTGATGAACGCCTCGCTTATCGGGGGGTTGCTGTTGCTGACTCCGGCGGTGCCGGGTCAGGAGCAGCCCACGAGCACCGTGCAACCATCGAACGCTTCGGCGCCCGCCTTGCAGTACGTCAATGGCACAAAGGTGGATCTCACCGCGGAGCCAACGCCGTACGCGGCGGTTCACTTCGTTGCTGGGCTGAGTACGACCGACGTGCAATCGCACATGGAGCAGACAAGGCTGCACGCTGCGGAGGACGCCGGAGTGCTGCACCTGTTCGTCGTGGCTTCCGACGCTGAGCAGGCGTGCAAGGGCCACGATGGGGGCCTTGTCCGGCTCGTGCGAGACCACAACGGGGAATTCATGTCCTCGATGAGGGTGGACACGGGCGTGCACACCGTGGTGGTCATCGGGAGGAATGGGAAGGAGTTGGATCGGGTGCAGTCACCGCATTCGTACAGCCAGGTCAGCGCGGCGGTGCGGCAAGCAACGAAAGCGCCCGCAATCGGTGACTACAACCTGCCGAAGAACTCCTCGCTTGCACTTGAGGGGTATGACCCTGTCGCATACTTCACGGTGGGGAAAGCGGTGAAGGGGTCGGAGAACATCACCACGGTTTTCCGTGGGGTGGTTTACCGCTTCTCCAGTGAAGATTCACGCGGCACATTCGCGGCCGATCCGGAGCGTTACCTGCCCACATACGGCGGCTGGTGTGCGAGCGCGATGGGTGACAAGGGAACCAAGGTTGAGATTGACCCAAAGAACTTCAAGGTCAAGGAAGGGCGGCTGTTCCTCTTCTACAAGTCGATCTTTGCTGACGCGAAGAGCGATTGGAACAAGCATGAAAAGGAATGGGAACCTTCCGCGGACGTGAATTGGAAGAAGCTCACGGGCGAGGATGCGCTGAAGCCCGTGCAAGGGCATTAGGACGACCACGACTGGGACGCCGCGGCGACGGGGCGATTGCCAGGGTCGATCGGTACGTGTCGGGATTGATCCGTCCAGTCTGAGGTTGTCACCGCGCCGGCGTTCTGGGCGGAGAGGTGTCTCACGGTGTGCCGAAAGGGAAAGATGCGATGAAGAGCAGTGAAACGCTGTCCGGTCGGACGCCCGAGCACACTCGGCTCGCAGAAAGCGACGCGCGGGGCTGGAAGTCGTGGGGCCCGTACCTCTCTGAGAGGCAATGGGGCACGGTGCGCGAGGACTACTCCGCCAGCGGTGATTGCTGGAACTCATTCCCGCACGACCACGCCCGGAGCCGCGCGTACCGATGGGGTGAAGATGGGCTCCTGGGCATCTGCGATGATCAGTGCCGCCTGTGCTTCGCGGTCGCGCTGTGGAACGGCAAGGACCCGATACTGAAGGAGCGGCTCTTCGGACTTACGGGCCCGGAAGGGAACCACGGTGAGGACGTCAAGGAGCATTACTTCTATCTGGACTCGACGCCTACGCACTCCTTCATGCGTGCCTTGTACAAGTATCCAATCGCCCCTTACCCCTACGCGGCGCTCGTCGAGGGCGGGAGACGATCGCGGGGTGAGGGCGAGCTGGAGTTGGAGGGTACGGGCGTCTTCGAGCATGGGCACTTCGACGTCGAGGCCCAGTATGCAAAGCTGAGCCCAGATGACCTGCTCATTCGGATCGTCATCCGCAACCACAGCGAGCATGCAGCGGACCTGCACGTATTGCCCACGCTTTGGTTCAGGAACACATGGTCGTGGGTCGCCGGGGGGCCGCCCGGCGCGAAGCCGCACATGGGGATCGATGGAGATGGTCGTGTTTCGGTGGATCATTCCGAACTGGGGCGGATGGAATGGTGCATCGAAGATGCGAGCGACGGCACTCCGGCGGATCTGGTGTTTACGGAGAATGAGACCAACACCGAACGACTGTGGGGTGTCGGGAACTCGACGCCTTATGTGAAGGATGCCTTTCACGAGCTTGTGGTGAACGGTCGGCGGGCGGCGGTCAATCCTGGGCGCAACGGGACTAAGGCTGCGGCGTGGTTCGCGCTGCGCGTCCCCGCGAAGGGTCATGTAACACTCAGGATGCGTCTGCGTCGTAGTTCCTGCGGGCGCGCTGCGTCCGGGGGTGCGCTCGATGGATTCGATGCGGCATTCGCGGAGCGCGAGCATGAAGCCCACGCGTACTACAACTCGCTGGGTCACGACAAGCTCGCCTCGGGGGAAGCTCTTATATCTCGTCAGGCCGCGGCCGGGCTGCTCTGGAGCAAGCAGTTCTACTCCTACGACGTTCGCCAATGGATGCAGGGCGATCCTGGTCAGCCGGCGCCACCCACCGAGCGATGGCGTGGCCGCAACGCCGGCTGGGAGCACCTTAATAACAGCGACGTCATCCTGATGCCGGACAAGTGGGAGTACCCCTGGTACGCCGCGTGGGACCTTGCATTCCATAGCGTGGCGGTGGCGCACGTGGACCCGCAGCTCGCGAAGGAACAGCTTGTGCTCATGCTGCGTGAGTGGTACATGCATCCGAGCGGGCAGATCCCGGCGTATGAATTCGCCTTTGGTGACGTCAACCCGCCTGTGCACGCGTGGGCCGTGTGGCGTGTCTACAAGATGACCGGACCGCGGGGTGGGCGTGACCGCGTTTTCCTTGCACGCTGCTTCCAGAAGCTCCTCATCAACTTCACCTGGTGGGTCAACCGCAAGGACCCTGGCGGGAAGAACCTGTTCGCCGGGGGCTTTCTTGGGCTGGACAACATCGGGGTGTTCGATCGTTCGCAACCGCTGCCAACCGGCGGGCATCTTGAGCAGGCGGACGGCACGGCGTGGATGGCGTTCTACTGCGGCACCATGCTGTCGATGGCCTTGGAACTGGCGAAGGACGACCCAGCGTACGAGGACGTCGCGACCAAGTTCTTTGAACACTTCATCGCCATCACGGACGCGATCAACACGCTGGGCGCGAATGGTCTCTGGGACGAGCGCGACGGTTTCTACTACGACCAGGTTCGGCTGGATGGTGCAGCGATCCCGCTCCGCGTGCGATCACTGGTGGGCATCGTGCCGCTGCTCGCGGTGGAGGTGCTCGAGAGCGACACGATCGACGCGCTCCCGGACTTCAGGCATCGCATGGAGTGGTTCCTGCAGAACCGGCGCGACCTGCCGTGGCACACAACGTGCGCGTGCGGGCACGGCGGAGTGACCGGCACCAGCCGCCTCCTGGCCATTCCAACGAGGGAGCGCCTGGAGCGGGTCGTGGCGACCCTGATGAACGAATCAGAGTTCCTGTCACCCTTTGGTATCCGTTCGCTGTCAAAGCACCACGAGCAGCACCCGTTCGTAATGCAGGTGGGCGGTCGCGAGCATCGGGTTGACTACACACCTGGCGAATCAACCACGGGACTTTTCGGCGGCAACAGCAACTGGCGTGGGCCCCTGTGGCTACCCCTCAACTTCCTGATCATCGAAGCGCTCGAGCGTTACTACCACTTCTACGGTGATGACGTGCGGGTCTTTGTCGCAGGGCGGGCAGGAACACTGCAGGACGCCGCGGATGAAGTGCGGGCGAGGCTCGTGAAACTCCTGATGCCGAACACCGAAGGAACTAGGCCCTGTTTCGGCGGCGACGAGCGGTTCGCCCGCGACCCCGCTTGGCAGGGCTTGCTCTACTTTCACGAGCACTTCCACGGAGATACGGGCCGCGGGCTGGGGGCGACACACCAGACAGGCTGGACCGCGCTCCTCGGGCTGCTTGTGGGCGGGCCGCGCGAACAAGCTCGACCGAGCGGATCATCAGGCGCACGGCGCCCGCGGAAGGCTCTGCTCACGGCGTGATGGGAGCTCCGCGCACCAGCCTGTTTCGCCGGGGGGGCCTGATTCACGCACGCTGGAGGGCGAAACACCCCGCGTCCACCGGCAACAGAGTTCCGTGCGGTCATCCGGCAACCTGCGGCGACCGCAATACCAACACACACGGCAGCGGCGAATGGGCATGGTGATCTGTGCCCCGCGCCCTTGCCCCAGCATTTGGCCGTTTGAACGGCCAGAATTGGAGGGCCAGATGAACGTACGAACAATGCTGCTCGCTGCAATCCCGGTGCTTGGAGGCGCTGGCGTCATGGCCCAGCAGAATCAGGGCCCAGCGCAGAATGCGGCCGGTGCGTCGCCCGAAGTGCAGGTCGTGCACGTGCTGTCCTTGGCCGGCGCTGAGAAGGCGATCGATGCGGCGCACGCCCTTGCGATAAAGCGCGGCGCGGGGGGCGCGATCGCCGTGGTTGACGCCGGCGGTCATCTCATCGCACTGCACCGATTGGACGGCACATTTCCGGCCGCGGCAGATGTCGCGACCGACAAGGCGCGTACCGCGGCCACATTCTGCAAGCCCACCAGCGCCTTCGAAGATGCCATCAGGGGCGGGCGGGTGGCGCTGGTAGGGGTGAAGGAGATGACGCCGCTGCAGGGCGGCATCCCGATTCTCCACGACGGATTCGTCGTCGGGGCGATCGGCGTGAGCGGCTCGCATAGCGCCGCGGAGGACGAAGAGATTTCAAAGGCAGGCGCCGATGCTGTTTCCAGTTCCGCCCAGTAACACGCCCGCGCGTGAGGCAACACACACGCAGTTGCCGAGTCGCTTCCAGAAAGGGCTCGCGTGCAACCAGAGGTCAGTCCAGGGAATTCACACCATGAACACAGACACGCAGATCAAGAGTTCGGTCATGGCTTCGGTCCTCGCCCTCGCGGCGGTCATTGGAACAGGCTGCACAAGCACCGGTACCGGGAGGTGCGTCGGCAGTACCGCAGGAGCGAGCATGAGCGCCGTGGGTAGCCAGGAGAAGGTCCTGGTCAACACGGACTCGCACGGCCTTGCGATTCAGGGCTATGACCCGGTCGCGTACTTTACCGACAAAAAGCCTGTCAAGGGGAGCGATCAGCTGCGTTCCACGTACATGGGCGCGGTCTATCAGTTCAGTACCGCCGAGCACAAGCAGCAGTTCGATGGCGCCCCTGAAAGGTACGCGCCGCAATTCGGCGGGTACTGCGCTTACGCGGCCTCCATTAACCGCATCAGCCCGATTGACCCGACATACTGGGAGGTCGTGGACGGGCGGCTCCTCCTTCAGCACAACCAGAAGGCCTGGGACCTGTGGCACAAGGAGGCTTCGGGCAATCTCGCGAAGGCCGACACGAACTGGCCGGGGCTGGTGGACCGCAACGGCGCTCCAGCGCGTCAGCTTATCAACTTGGACGCGTCTGGAGTCGCACTGGGTGGGTACGACCCGGTTGCGTACTTCACGGATGGCAAACCAATGAAGGGTGAGGCGTCGCTGTCGCGGATGTACCAAGGTGCAACGTACTGGTTTACCAACAAAGAGCACAA
This sequence comes from uncultured Phycisphaerales bacterium, assembly GCA_937858155.1. Lineage (GTDB taxonomy): Bacteria > Planctomycetota > Phycisphaerae > Phycisphaerales > UBA1924 > BJHL01. Next base: position 13,225 of record CALLYM010000225.1, read on the forward strand.
AGACGCGTTCGAGAGCGATCCCGCGAAGTACATCCCGGAATTCGGAGGCTTCTGTGGGTACGCGGCGTCGATCAACAAGGTCTCGCCGATCAACCCGGAGATATGGCAGATCGTCGGCGGCAAGCTCGTCCTCCAACACACGCCCAAGGCGTTCGACCTCTTCAACGCGGACGTGCCCAAGAACTACGCGAGGGCACAGAAGAACTGGCCCGGGCTGTCGGTCAAGCGCTGCGGAATGTAATCAGGCTACTTCCATCCCGGGTCCGCATCGCCCACCGGGCGTGTGGGCCCTTTCCCGGGGGCGGCGATGGCGATCGGGTTTGTGTATCGCCTCGCTGCCCCACAAGGCAACAACCAAGCGCGCCAAAGGAGAGCTTCATGCGGACGACCAAGTGGGCACCTGTAGTGATCGCGGCGGCGATTGCAGCGACCACCCGCGCCGGACAATCGCCGCGTGTACCCAGCGCTGTGGTCGACCTCCGGAGCAGTGGCGGTGCCGGTATGGTGACCGCCAAGTGGATGTATGCCGATGCCGACATCATCGGGGTGGGGAACCGCTGGCCCGGGCCGGACAACAAGGCGAGCGGCGCGGAGAATACGACGCACACGCTCAGCCTTACGGCACGTGACTTCCGGGCGGTGAGGGCGGCGAGCGTGCCGATCAGTGCCGCAAGTTTGGAGCAGCGCCGCTCGCCCGGGAAGGTGGCCTTCGGCTGGTACACGCTGGAATTCATCGTGCCTCAGCGCATCGGTGATGTCGATACGGCGGGCGCCACACTCGTGCTCGAGATTGTCGTCGATGACTACGCCGAGGTGTGGGCGGACGGACGGGCGAACGCTGTGCTGGGCGGTTCACGCGGGCCCTTAGTCAGCGGCTGGAACTCACCTTCCCGCGTGCTCCTGACCCGAGACGCTGTTCCCGGCACGACCCACACGGTGAGCATCCTTGCTGCGAACGGCCCGTTCTCCGACCCTCCAAGCAACTTTGTGTGGGTGCGCTCGGCCACACTGGATGTGTACACCGGCGAGCGTGAACTCACAGGTGAACCCGTCGAAACCACCATCGCACGCTCTGATCCATCGCTCGATGACATCATCGCGCCGGGCACTAAGATTGAGCGTGTCGCCAGCGGCTTCGTGTTTGGCGAGGGCCCCGTGTGGGTCCCCGCGCAGCATGACCCGGTGCACTACGGCGGGGGCGGCGCGGGAGGCTACCTCCTCTTCTCCGACCCCAACCAGAACGTCATCCACAGGTACGACCCCGATGGGGATGTGGACGGCTCCGTCACCACCTACCGCACCAAGAGCGGCTACACCGGCGCTGACATCGGCCGCTACTTTCAGCCCGGCTCCAACGGCCTCGCGCTCGATGGCCAAGGGCGCCTCACTATCTGTGAGCACGGCAACCGTCGCGTCACCCGGCTCGAGAAAAACGGCGCGCTCACTGTGATCGCCGACGCGTACGAAGGCAAACGCCTGAACAGCCCCAACGACCTTGTGTACCGCTCGGACGGCACCCTGTACTTCACGGACCCGCCATTTGGGCTGCCGCGTGCCTTCGACGACACGGCCAAGGAACTGCCGTGGAGCGGTGTGTTCCGGGTGTCCCCTGATGGGCAGGTTCGTCTCGCGGCCAACGACCTCGCAGCGCCCAACGGTCTGGCCTTCTCTCCCGACGAAAAGTTCCTGTATGTGGACAACTGGGAAACCAACCGCAGGGTCATCCTCCGGTACGAAGTTGGTCGCGACGGCTCACTTTCCAACCCGACCACGTTCTTTGACATGACTGGTACGGCCGGCGAGATCTGCCTCGACGGCCTCAAGGTCGACACCCAGGGCAACATCTTCGTGAGTGGGCCGGGCGGCGTTTGGATCATCAATAGGTCTGGCAAACACCTTGGCACACTGTCCGGACCCGAGCTTCCCGCCAACTTCGCCTGGGGAGATGACGACAAGCGCACGCTGTATCTCACAGCACGCACCGGGCTGTATCGCATCCGTTGCCTCGCACAGGGCCGGTAGGTGACAGCGCATCGTCACGCACAGTCGGCTCGCCCGATGGCGATGCGTAGTGGATGGCAGGAGGCTGCGGTCGGGAGACGTGGATGGGGAACGCGGCCCAACACGACGTGCAAATCCGGGCATGCCACTTCGACCTTGCGACCCTCGGCGATCGGCCGGCCGCAAATCCGGCAACACACACGCTCCCAGGCGGTCACTTGCTAGACAAAAGCCGATACAACACCTGAGGACACAAGGGGTCTCACAGCGTCTCGTGTTGGGTATCCCCATTGAAAACGGGAAAGTGCCCCCCGAAGGACTCGAACCTTCGACCCGCTGATTAAGAGTCAGCTGCTCTACCAACTGAGCTAGGAGGGCGAAAACTTGTTTCCGGGCGGGCAAGTCGAGCCCTTCCCGACCGGGCCGATACTCTAGGACCAAAAGACCGCAGGTCCAGTGGAGAAGGCGGGGGAGATGGGCGTAAGCGCGTGGGATTCGGGGCTTTGCGGCTCGTTTTGTGTGATAAGGCGGAATTTGACCCTTCCGGACCGACGCCCTATCGTCTAGGCCCGTTGTGGAGCGTCGGCATTGAGCTGGCGGTCTCGATGGGACTTGTTTCTGGTTCTTCGCAAGTCTTGAATCACCCTTTCGGTCCCTTCCGGGACCGTGCCGAAGAGGCGGGGTGGCAGGCCCACGCGGCCGGGAGTTGATCGATGCTTCCCCCACAGAGAGTGTCCTACGGCCGCACACGTCGCCGCCGCACGCACCACGCCCTTTCGCCCGTTCACCCTACGGTGGACCCGCTCAGCGGACAGCCCAAGATGCACCACAGGGCGTGCAAGGATTCCGGCTACGTCCGGGCAGGCCTGCAGGTGAAGGTGCCCAAGCTGGGTATCGGCGTGCCCAAGAACTGAGCTTTATTCCACGAGAATCCAGGCACAACCCCGGCCACGGTCGGGGTTGTTTTTTTGACTGGGTATGAGCATCCTCAAACGAAAGACCCCCGACAACCATGTAAGTCATCGGGGGCCGGAACGTGTGGACGTGTATGTCCAGGTGAGCGTGGGGTGTCTGACAGGCCTTGGTTCAACCACTAAGGCGTAGTCTGGTTGCGGGGGCGACGAAAAATTCCGGAGATACTTTCGACTACCTCAGGCAGGGCCCGCCGGAGAAGACGGAGAGCAGCGAATCGATGTCCATAGTGTCGGGGTAGAGGTCGTCGCCGTTGAAGTCGATCGGGTCGCAGAGGTACCCGGCGGTGGGCGGACAGTTGGCGCCGCTGAAGACGGCCAGGAAGTCGTCGATGTCGGAGGTGTCGGGGAACAGCCCGTCGTTGTTGAAGTCGATGGAGTGGCAGTATAAGAATGCCGCGTTGTACGGCTCGAACTCGCCGCTCCCGCACGCGTTCGTAAAGACGACCTTGTAGTACGCGGCATCCTCGCCGGTCACCGGATCCAGGGTTAATTCGCGGGTACCAAGGCCGCGGATTCTGCCGCCCTCGTCGTCGGTGATGAGCACGCCGTCCTTGTGCCAGGCGTACTGCATCGGGCGGGTGCCCTGCACGGTGACGCCCTGGCCCATGCCGCAGGGGCCGTCGGGGATGAAGCACCCGCTTCCGTTGCCGGCGAGCCACCAGTATGCGCCCAAGCAATCGCCGGTTTCACCATTGAAGGCCCATGCTTCCAGGCGGTGGACGCTGTCAGCGAGGCCGGTGCCGCCGGCGAAGCCCACCCAGGCGGTACCGTAATCAGAAGATTGGTCGTCAGTCTCGAAAGCGGCGCCATCGCCGCCACCCACGAGCGGCACGAACCCCAGGTCGATATCGACACCGCACGCGAAGATGTCGTCCACGTACACGTCGAGACGACCCTCGATGTTGTTGCCCGGGTTGGGCGGGGTGTACTGCACCGTGCAGATGTGCGGCTTGTAGTCCAGAATATCAATGCCGTTGGGGCCGACATCGGACAGAATCGCGTGCGCGAGCGAGGCGTTGTCCGGGAAGTCGACTTCGCCTGCGCTGTTCATGGTCTGGATGGAGACGTGCGGACCATCGAATTCACCGCAGCATGTCCATGTATCAAACTCCACGGCAATGCCGTTGTGGATGCTCGAGAAAGAACCGGTGCTGCTCGTGAGATTTGGTCCATAGCCGCACGCGGACCCTGCGCCGCCGGTGGCGGCGGTGCCGTCAGCATCGTTCTGCACGACGAACGCAAAGCCATCGCCGGGGCTGTCGTTGATGAACGTAGGGTTGATGCTGAACTGAAACGTGGTGACGAACCCACCGACGATATTCTGTCGTTGATTGTGCCACATGGCGCCGGACTGATCGCCCCCGTTTGTCAGGTGGTATGTTCCATCGTTTGACTCAAACCCCGCGGCACCAACGGTGGCGATGTCGCTGCTCTGCCCAAAGAAGTACGCGTGCTGGAAGTCGGCGTTGGCCATGCCAGCCAGCCCCATCACCAAGCCCGCCGCACCGATAATCGTCCAGTTCTTTCGGCTCGTCACCATTACACACGCTCCCTTCTGAAGTACCCCTGCGGGCGCACGCCCGACTCGTGGGACGTAGCCGGCTATACCGGCTTTCTGACAAAAAATGGGCGTGCCTCCTCGTGCATCCGGGTGTATATTGACGCCGTGAGCTTCGGGGATTCCAGCACAGGTCGGGAGCGGGATTCTCGTGTTCGGGAATTGTTCCAGTGTGCAATTGCCATGCAAGTGGATGAACGCACCGCGTATCTGAATGGTGCGCGCGCGGACGACCCTGACGCCGTCAAGGAGGCCGAGGAACTTCTCCGGTTTCACGAGGATGATTCCAAGATCCTCGACCGGCCTGTGGTGGAGGCCGCGGCGCACGTCATTGGGGGCGACGAGCTTCCGCAATCCATCGGAACCTATCGGGTGCTTCGCGAGATCGGCGCGGGCGGTATGGGGGTGGTGTACGAGGGGGAGCAGGACTTCCCGCATCGACGCGTCGCGTTGAAGGTGGTGCGTCCGGAACTTGTGACCGGCTCATTGATCCGGCGGTTCACGCACGAGGCCGAGGCGCTTGCGCTGCTGCGCCACCCGGGCATCGCCCAGTTGTACGAGGCGGGATTCGCGGACGGGGATCGCCGTCGTCGCCCTTTCATGGCGATGGAGCTCGTCGAGGGCAGGCCGCTCTCGACATTTGCACGCGAGCGGTCGCTGTCGGTTCGCGACTGCCTGATTCTCATGGCCAATGTGTGCGATGCGGTTGATCACGCGCACAAGCGGGGCGTCATTCACCGCGACCTCAAGCCGGGGAACATCCTTGTGGGCGTGGACGGGCAGCCGAAGGTGCTGGACTTCGGCATCGCGCGGCTGACGGCCGCGGACTCGGGGCGTGCCACAGTCGCGACAAGCGTGGGACAGATCATCGGCACTCTTGGGTATATGAGCCCGGAGCAGTTCTCCGGCGACCCAGCCGCGGTGGACGCCCGCAGCGATGTGTACGCACTGGGCGTCATGCTGTACGAGTTGCTTGCCGGGAGACCGCCCATCGACCTGGGCACGATGACGGTTGCCGCCGCGGCAACGGCGGTGCAGCGAGCGGAGCCTCCGCTCCTGGGCAGTGTTTTCACGGCCTTGCGAGGGGATGTGGAGTCCATCGCCGCGAAGGCGCTGGAGAAGGAGGCCGATCAGCGGTACCAGTCCGCCGCCGAGCTGGCGGCAGACATCCGCCGCTCGCTTGCGGACGAGCCGGTGCTCGCGCACCCGCAGACTGC
>CALLYM010000226.1 GCA_937858155.1 uncultured Phycisphaerales bacterium
GTTCCCCGACCAGCCCACGGCGGAAACACCCGCGGGCCGTATGAGCCGACGTATGTCGGCGGTCTTCGCCAGTTACGCGACGGACCAGCAGTCCGCCAACATTCGGGCCGGGCAGCGCCGCCGGATCGAGAACGGTTTGCCCCTCGGCTGCCCCTTCGGCTTCCGCTTCGTGCGTGTGAATGGGCGCAGCATTGTCGAACACGACCCCATCGACGCCCCAAAGGTCAAACGCATCTTCGAGCTCTACGCCTACCACCAGCACACGCTGGACTCACTCGGCGATGCGCTCGCCCGTCAGGGCATCGTGTTCAATGACCGCACGCCGAAGTTCCACAAGCAGACCCTCCACAAGATTCTGCGGAACCGGCACTACATCGGCGAGGTCCAGCACCAGGCGCAGTGGTACCCCGGCACATTCGCACCGCTTATCGACCGGGCCACCTTCCAGGCCGTCCAGGACCGCTGGACGGGGAAGGTGTACCAGCGGCCCCAACTGACCTTCGCGGGGCGGACCATCACCTGCGGCCACTGCGGGCACACCTTCACCGGCGAGCGGAAGTTCAAGCGGTGCTCGGATGGGTCGCTCAGGCCCTACGTCTACTACTTCTGCTCCAAGTACCGGGAGCCTGGGCACCCCCGAATCCGGTTGACCGAAGAACAGGTCACCCAGCCCTTCCTGCACCTCTTCGGAAAGATGCGGGTCGAGGACCCGGAGATTCGCCAGTGGATCGTGGACGTGATCCGGGCCAAGGCGAAGGGCAGCCAGGAAGAGAATCGGAGGCACCGCTCGGAACTGGAGCGTCAGAAGTCCCAGGTCGAAAGCAAACTCAAGACGCTCCTGGACCTCCGCATGGACAACGAAGTCTCGGCGGAGGAGTACGCCGTGAAACGCGCCGAGTTGCACGACCGTCAGGCCGGTGTTCGGCTGCAACTGGAGTCATGCGACCAAGACGACCGCGAAGTGGAGGACTTGGCGGTCCAGGTGTTCGAACTGGCCCAGAGCCTCAAAACCCGCTGGGAAAACGCGGATTACGCGACGAAACGGTCCATCCTCGACATTGTCTGTGAAACCGTCGTATCGAACCAGGAAACCCTGCAAATCTCAACGAAAAAACCGTTCGACCTGCTGTCGAACGGTTCTCTCGTCAACGAAAGTGGAGCCGCGGGGAATCGAACCCCGGTCCCGTGACTGGAGAACCCGTCGCCTCTACGCGTGTAGTTGGTGGCTTGATCTTGGCTTGGGGGCGATCACCAACACACTCCCCTATTGCCATACCTGCGGTAGTGTCTCGCGGGTTGACCCCCGTCGGTCTCGGGTCTCCGCCAGCCTGAAGTCTTTGACCCCCGCCTTATCAGGCGTCAGACGGGGATCACGCGGCTTGTATTAAGCCGCGAGAGCGTAGTTGCGCTCAGCAATCAATTTTTTGCACGCTTTTTACGAGGCCAGCGTGCGCCTCGACGCGCCACGACGGGCTTCGCATGCCCGGTCGAGTCCAGTTCGGCCCCAGTCTGTCAAAGAGCGGGGAAGTATAGGAGAGTGGGAAGAGCGAACGAGCGAACCAGAGCGAACGAGGCGAAGGCGGAGAGTTGGAGGGAGTCATGAGTGCGGGAGTTCTGGTATCCTGTTGGGACAGGAGTTTGTCGTGAAGCACTCTTTCATCACCGCGGCGTGCATCTTTGCTATGACCACATCCACCACACGTGCACTCGCCCAGGGGACGCCTGTCTATAAAACGCCGCCCGCGGCGATCAAGTCGGCACTGGAAGCAGCGCCGCTGCCCGCGGTATCGCTGGACCCGACACGGAAGACGATGGTGCTGATTGACCGCGTGACGCTGCCGCCGATTGCCGATCTCGCGGCCCCCATGCTGCGCCTCGCGGGTGATCGGTACAACGCGAGGACCAACGGGTCGTTCGGGCCGCGGGTGTTCGTGGGGTATGTGATCAAGGACATCGCGAGCGGGAAGGAGCGGCGGGTGGAGTTGCCGGCGGACAGCGACCTGTCGGGCGTGTCGTGGTCGCCGGACGGGGGCCAGTTCAGTTTCACGCGGACGACGGAGAGCACGATCGAGCTGTGGGTATGTGATGTGGGCAGCGCGAAGGCGCGGAAGTTGGCGGATGGGCTCAATGAAGCGAACGGTGGGGTGTCGCGGTGGATGCCGGACGGGAAGCGGCTGCTGTGCAGGTTTGTGGCCGCGAACCGTGGGGCGATGCCGGTGGCGCCGGCGGCGCCGAGCGGGCCGGTGGTTCAGGAGAGCGCGGGCGTGACGGCGCAGGTGCGGACGTACCAGGACCTGCTGACGAATGACAACGATGCGCGGGTGTGGGACTGGCTGATGGCAACGCAGCCGGCGTACGTGGATGTCGCGACGGGCAAGCGGACGGACTTTGGTGCGCCGGCGAACTACGGGCGGCTTGATCCTTCGCCGGATGGGAAGTTTGTGTTCGTGTCGGTGACGCAGAAGCCGTACTCGTACGCGGTGCCGGCCGGGCTCTTTCCTGAGAGCAACGCGGTGTGGGACGCGGCGGGGAAGGTCGTGGCGACGCTGAATACGTACCCCCTGCGGGAGGACATCCCGATCGAGGGTGTGCAGAAGGGGCCGCGGAGCTATCAGTGGCGGGACACGGCGGACGCGGTGCTGGTGTACTGCGAGGCGCTGGACGAGGGCGACCCGAAGAACAAGGTGCCGTTCAGGGACCAGGTGTATGTGCTGAAGGCGCCGTTCACGGGAGCGGGGGAGGCGTGGTTCAAGACGGAGCACAGGTTTACTGGGATTTCGTGGGTGGATGAGTGCGGGGCGGTCGGCGGGGTGGAAGGCGCGGGTGCGGCGGCAAGCAAAGGCCTGTGCATGGTGGGCGAGTACGACCGCGACCGGCGCTGGTCAAAGACGTGGCTGTACGACGCGGACAGGTTGAATGCGACGCCACGGCTGATTTGGGACCGGTCTGTGCGGGATCGGTACAACAACCCAGGGACGCCGCTGACGACGAGGTTGGCGAATGGTCGGACGGTGGTGCGGGTGCTGGCGGCGGACGGCGATGTCGCCGTGCCGAGTGTGTACTTGGCAGGTCAGGGTGCGACGCCGGAGGGCGACCGGCCGTTCCTTGACCGCATGCCGCTTGGTGACTTCAAACCAGCGCGGCTGTGGCGGAACGAGGGTGAATGCTACGAGTCGGTCGTTGATGTGCTGGGGGACGGGCGCGTGATGATGAGCTACGAGACGAAGACTGAGGTGCCCAACTACTTCATCCGGGACTTCGCGACCGGCACCAAGACCGCGGTAACGGCGTTTGTTGATCCGGTGCCGGAACTGCGGAAGGTAAAGAAGGAGTTGGTCAAGTACACGCGGGCGGACGGTGTGGAGCTGTCGGCGACGATGTACACGCCGGCGGGGTGGGAGCCGTCGAAGGGCACGCTGCCGATGCTGGTGTGGGCGTACCCGCTCGAGTTCAACGACAAGGTCACGGCGGGGCAGGTGGCCGGGAGCTCCTACCGGTTCACGAGCATTGGCGGGCTTAGCCACCTTTTCATGCTCACGCAGGGCTACGCCGTGATGGACGAGGCGACGATGCCGATCGTGGGCGACCCCGAGACGATGAACGATACGTTCATCGAGCAGATCACGCAGTCCGCCCAGGCGGCGATCGACAAGGCGGTCGCAATGGGTGTGGCGGATCGGGAGCGGGTGGCGGTGGGGGGGCACTCCTACGGCGCGTTCATGACGGCGAACCTCCTGGCCCACACCACGCTTTTCAAGGCGGGCATCGCGCGGAGCGGGGCGTACAACCGAACGCTCACGCCGTTTGGCTTCCAAGGTGAACGGCGGACCTATTGGGAAGCGCCGGACACCTACGAGAAACTGAGCCCGTTCACGTTTGCCGACAAGATCAAGACGCCGCTGCTGATGACGCACGGCCAGCTCGACAGCAACCCCGGGACGTTCCCCGTGCAGAGCGAACGTCTGTACGCGGCGATCAAGGGGAACGGCGGCACGGTGCGGCTGGTGCTGCTGCCCTTCGAGGACCACGGCTACTCCGCGAAGGAAAGTGTCTTCCACGTGCAGGCGGAGATGGTGGAGTGGTTGGACAAGTATGTGAAAAACGCGAATGCATCCGCCCGCGCGGGTTCACCCGGCAGCGGAGGGTAATGCCGCGCAAAGGGTCCGCCTCCATCTCGTGGTACCTGGACTATTTCGCTTGAAGTTGACCACTTTCTTGTTGCTGTTCCGCTATTACGGAGCATGATGTCCTGTACCCGCCGTGTGCGGGGCGTCCCGGAAAGTGGAGTGTGGCCATGACCGTATCAAGTTTTTGGAGGCGGTGGCGGCACCGCGTGATGCTGAGCGCGATCGGCGCATGCGGGGTCGCGATGGCGCTGGGGCTGCAGACGCAGCCACCCTCGTACGTCGTGCTCGCGGCGAACGACCTGGGCATGCACTGCATGCAGAACGACTTTTCGCAGGTGATGATCCTGCCGCCGTTCAACACGCTGCGGGCGCAGGTCATCCGGCGCGGGAGCGAGCCGGACATCATGGATGGCGATCTCAGCGTGTCGTACGAACTGCCCACCAACACGCACAGCAGCGACAAGACCAACTTCTGGCAGTACGCGCAGCAGCTGCTCGGCGCTCCTGTGCCCAACGATACCGGCGTGACCGGCTCCGGTATGCGGGGCACGATGGTTGTCGACACGGTTCGTAAGGACTACTCGGTCACCGGCATTCCGGTGACGCCAATTGATGATGATGGCAAGGAGAACCCCTACCCGCTCGCGCTCGTCACGGTGAAGAACGCGGCGGGGACGACGGTTCTTGCGCAGACACAGGCGGTGGTGCCCGTGTCGTGGGAGATGTCGTGCAACCTCTGCCACAATACACCGGGGGAGAGCACCGCTACGAACATCCTGAACGCGCACGACCGGCTGCACGGGACCAACCTCGTCGCGGCACAGCCCGTGATGTGCGCGTCGTGCCATGCGGACAACGCGCTCGGTACGGCGGGGCAGCCAGGGGTGCCAAACCTTTCCTCCGCGATGCACGGCGCGCACGCCGCGCGGATGGGTCAGGTGAACATGGCGAACTCGTGCTACGCGTGCCACCCGGGCGTGCGGACCAACTGTCAGCGTGACTACCACGCGTCGCAGAACATCTCCTGCACCGACTGCCACGGTGGCATGGCTGCCGTTGCCAACCCAGCCCGCAACCCATGGGTCGACCTCCCGCGGTGCGGCAACTGCCATACCCGGAACGGCTTTGAATTCGAGCAGGCGGGCGTCCGTTACCGCGATTCCAAGGGCCACGGCGGCGTGCTGTGCGTGTCCTGCCACGGCTCTCCACACGCGACGGGCCCCGCGGTCAACGCGCTGGACAACCTGCAGGCGAACCGAGTGCAGGGTCATGCCGGGCCGGTCAACACGTGCCTGGTGTGCCACACGAGCCAGCCGAGTGAGTCGTTCTTCCACAGCGTCGAGCACTAAGAAAGGAACCCACCCATGAAGACCATTGCAGCCATGATCGCGGCCGTGTCGGTGGCTTCCACCGTCTCGGCGCAGACCTACAGGCTCGTCGACCTCGGGACGATCGCGGGCGAGTCGCACGCGTTCTTTGTGAGCGATACCGGAAGAATCGTCGGATCGTCGACCAAGCCCAACGCCCACTTCAGCGGTGCAGAACTCTCGACCGGCCCGAGCAGTCTCGCGGGCGTCACGGGCGAGGGTGAGACCGTCGTGTTTGCTATCGACAGTTCGGACGCCGCGTTGGGTGTGTCGTACACCTTGGGATCACTCACCACGGTCGGCTTCTCGAACAATGGCGTCGCGGCACCCCTTTCCGGCTTCACGCCCCGGGCTGTGAATGCATCGGGTGCCATCGCCGGCACCGTGCACACGCAGGATGCCAATGGCTTTGTCCTGCCGCTGGCATGCTCGTACAGCGCGGGCGCACTCACCACGCTGCCCACGCTGGGCGGCGCGACGGGTCAGGCCTTCGGGATCGACAGCGAGGGCCGTGTGCTGGGCAGTTCCACGACGGTGCGCGAGGGGGCGAACAGGCCCTGCATGTGGACGGCGGGGGCCGTGCGCGACCTGGGCACGCTCTCTGCCACGAGCTCCGCAACAGGCCAGGCCTGGGCAGCGCGCGGGACGACCGTCATCGGTGTTTCTCAGAACACCTCAGGGCTCTTCCGCGCGACGCGTTGGACCCTGGATAGCGCGGGCAACGTTACCAGTCGCGCCGACATGGGCGGGCTGACGCTGACCACACCCAGTTACGCCTACGCACTGAACAGCGCGGGCAACGCGGTGGGCACGAGCGGCTTCCACGCGGTCATGTACGGCCCGAGCGGTGCCGTCGACCTGAACACATTGGTGGAAGGCGGCGTCGGCTCGTGGACGCTCGAGAAAGCCTGGTCGATCAGTGAAACCGGCGTCATCGTGGGAGACGGCTCGCTCCTGGGGTTCCCCCGCGCGTTTGCGCTCTACCCATGTTCCGGCGGGGCAGGGGGTTGCTGCGACGACATTGACTTCAACCGAGACGGGCTCTTCCCCGACACCCTCGACATCGATGTGTTCCTCAGTGTCTTCTCCGGTGCTGCGTGCGCCACTCCCTCCTGTGGGGACATCGACTTCAACAACGACGGCCTCTTTCCGGACACGACCGACATCGAAGCGCTGCTGAGCGTGTTCAGCGGCGGTGCCTGCCTGCGGTAGTGCTCCCCACGTTCGACAAGGGCGCCCGGTGTGCGCCGAGCGCCCTTGTTCCGGCGTGGGGGGAGTAAGCGAGCCTTCACCGGCCGTTCAGCCAAGGGTGTGCCGGGCCGTGCATACCGACGGCATGAAGAATCCCCACGAACTCATCCGCGGCTACACCCAGGACCTCGTCGTTGTGCACAAGCACATCCTCAGGGTCATTGAGGACCAGCCTACTGACGCTTCGATCCAGCAGGTGCCCGGCGCGGCGGCCCTGCTGACCGAGGTGGCTCACGCGCTGCAGACGCGGATTTCTCTTTACGAAACGCAGGTGCAGGAGCGTGGCGGTGCGGGTGCGGTAGGCCAGGCCGAAGAGGCGGCGACCTGGGTGACGTCCTTCATGGGGACGGTGTACGGGAAGGTCCGGCGCCACCCCGCGGCGCGAATTCTGCGGGACGACTACACGGCGCTGTGCATGCTCGGGGTGTGCGAGGAGATGCTGCATACCACCGCGCTCTCGCTGGGCGACGAGCGGCTCGCCGGGTTCATCGCCGAGCGGATGGGCGACCTGCCTCGCCTCATCATGCGGGTGCACGACAAGATTCCGACTGCCGTGATATCTGACTTGGGAGAGGATCATCCGGTGGATGGGACTGCCGCGGCCGCGACGGTGGAGGCGGCGCACCAGGCGTGGCGCGGTGCGAGCGTGGCGTGAACCGGGTGCGGCTTTAGGGAACGGGCGTGGCGGCCCTGGACCTTGGGTCTCGCCACCCGCATTCCGAACAGCCTCTTTGGAACTGATGACACAGGTCGTAATCACAGCGCGGGCAGTGGCCGCGGGCGATGCGATTGCCCTTGGAGAAGCGGCGATAGAGGACGTATACGGCGGTCGGCAGGACAAAGAGCATTGACAGTGGAACGCATAGCAGGATGGCAATGCCTGAAAACTCTGCCCCCTCGATGCCTGCAACGTCGAACTGCCACGCACGGCGGCTTAGGAGGCGGGGTTGTGTCGTCACATCGAAGAGCAGTTCGTGGTGACGGAAGTGGTCGCCATCCCAAGAATTGGCGTCGAGCACGGCGAGAATGATGATGTACTTGCGGTCGCCGGCTGTGCAGGCAATCACCTTGGGCGAGAACCGTTGAAAGTCTGGCGCTGTCAGCTTCTTACCCAGCGTGTTCTGCACCAATGACGCGGCGGCGTTCGCTGTCTCGTCGGTGATGCATCGGGTGGTCGGCCCCAGAAGCCCTTGAGATTCCAAGTGATCCAGAATGCGGAAGCGCGGGATGTAGTATGGCTCCTGCCTATACCAGGTCTGCCGGTGGGTCATGTCGTACTGCGGCTCAAACGCAGCCACCCCAAGCGAACCGTCGACGTTGACATAAAGCTCGGAATAGCCGTCCACGCACGTGATGGTCGTGATGACAGGGTCCATCGCACGGGGTGAGAAGATGTATCCCCAGTACCACTTGCAGAAGACCGCCGCGAGTGTTGTGCCGATGAGCAGCGCGAGCGCAACGGACGCGGCGAGCAATATGCCCGCGTGCCACCGGCGGAGGAAGAGGTTGCGCAGTGTGCCGGGCATCGGCACAGCATACTCGAAGCGAGTGGAGCGACAAAAAAAAGCCCCGGCTTGTGCCGGGGCTTTGGGGTTTGGCTGAATTCGTGTTTTCCTGAGCTTGCGATCAGGGCTCTCAGCTGGCGGCCATCTTGGCGGCCTTGGCCTTGGCGTCTTCGAGGGTGCCGACGTACATGAACGCGCCCTCGGGGAGGGAATCGCCCTCGCCGTTGCAGAGGCGCTCGAAGGAGTCGATGGTCTGCTCGAGGGGGCTGTCCACGCCCTTGAAGCCCGTGAACTGCTCGGCGACGTGGAAGGGCTGGCTGAGGAAGCGTTCGATCTTGCGGGCACGGGACACGGTCTGCTTGTCCTCTTCGCTCAATTCATCGACGCCCAGGATGGCGATGATGTCCTGGAGGTCCTTGTAGCGCTGCAGGATGCGCTGCACGCGCATCGCGACGCGGTAGTGGCGCTCACCGAGAATCTTGGGGTCCAGGATTCGGCTCGTCGATGCGAGCGGATCGACGGCGGGGTAGATGCCCTTCTCGGCGATGCCGCGAGAGAGAACGATGAACGCGTCCAGGTGGGCGAAGGTGGTGGAGGGGGCCGGGTCGGTCAGGTCGTCGGCGGGCACATAGATGGCCTGCACGGACGTGATTGCGCCCTTGCTGGTGGAGGTGATGCGTTCCTGCAGCGCACCCATCTCCGTGGAAAGGGTGGGCTGATATCCCACGGCGCTGGGCATGCGGCCCAGGAGGGCGGACACCTCGGAACCCGCCTGCGTAAAGCGGAAGACGTTGTCCACGAACATCAGCGTCTCCTTGCCCGACGCGTCGCGGAACTCTTCGGCCATGGTGAGCGCGGAGAGGGCCACGCGGAGACGTGCTCCCGGCGGCTCGTTCATCTGACCGAACACCATCGCGACCTTGTCGAGCACGTGCGCCTTCTGTCCCTGGGCGTCGGTGTACTCGGCTTCCTTCATTTCACGCCACAGGTCGTTGCCCTCGCGGGTGCGCTCGCCCACGCCGGCGAACACGGAGTAACCGCCGAAGTTCTTGGCGACGCGGGCGATCATCTCCTGGATCACGACGGTCTTGCCGACGCCTGCGCCACCGAACAGACCGATCTTGCCACCACGCACGAACGGGCACAGCAGGTCGATGACCTTGATGCCCGTGGGGAGGATTTCGGTGTTGGGGTTGAGCTGCGCGAACTCGGGCGGGGCCTTGTGGATCGGGCTCTTCTTGGTGGTCTTGGTGGGACCCGCCTTGTCGATGGGCTGGCCCAGCAGGTTGAACACGCGGCCCAGCACGCCCTCGCCGACGGGAACGGCGACCGGTGCACCGGTGTCGGTGCAGGACATGCCGCGGGTCAGGCCGTCGGTGGAGCCGAGCGCGACCAGGCGCACGCGACCGCCGCCCAAGTGCTGCTGCACCTCGCCCACAAGGTCGAGATTGCCGGCCTTGGTCTGGGCCTGGATCGTCACGGCGTTATAGATGTCCGGGAGCTTGTCCTCGGGGAACTGGGCGTCGAACGTGGATCCGATGACTTGGGTGATGGTGCCGGTGGTGGGCATGGGGGCTCCGAAAGCGAAAAAGCGGGGTCTGGAACGCACGACACGGGCTGTAAACACCCGAATGTGCCCGTTTGCCCGCGCGAACTGGGCAAGGGGGCCAAGAATAGGCGCAGGGGTTGTTGTCTGGGCGGCACGTCGTGCTTGTTCCGATCCATACATACTCCAAACGATTGTCTAGTACCCCTTGCAAAGCGACTTGTGCGTGGTAGTCTTCTGGTGCGGGCACGGCGGTCCCCCTCCCGCGGAGGTTTGTGATGTGGATTTCCGCCGCCCGGTATTTCTTCGCTGCGTGTTCCGCCATTGGAGCGCCGGTCCTGGATGAACATCCTGCCCTCGAGGGTGCGGTGCCTTTGCCTGGGGTGGAAGCTCCCAGGGTGGTTGAATGGTCACCCGCCTTCTCCTTGACCAACACCGGCACCGGCGCCGGCGTCGTGGTTGATCATGTGCAGACAATGCCTGGCTCCGCGTGGGTGAGGCCCCACATGGTCGGTACCGTGCTGCCGCCGAATACCACCCTGCGAGTGACGTCGCTGGCCGATGGCGGCGAGCAGGTCTTCGACAGCGCGATGCTCGAGGCGTGGCACAGCCGCGGCGCGTACTTCAACGGAGACACGCTCCGGTTTGAGATTGTTTCGACGGTCGCGCTCGCGCCGAATGCCGCACGACTGCAGATCACCGCGATGGAGGTGAGCCCCCCGTTCGCCGATCGAGGTGGTCCGGGCGAGATCGGCATCTGCGGGAACGACGACCGCCAGCCCAGCACGGAACGGTGGGTGGCGCGGCTGATGCCGGTCCAGTGCTCCGCGTCCATCATTTGCACCAACAGCACCGCGCTCTCGGCTGGCCACTGTGCGCAGGCGAACGCGGTGCTCCAGTTCCGTGTGCCGGCAACGCAGGTAGATTGCACCCTGGTCATGCCCCCGCCCGAGGACCAGTTCCCTGCGACCCTTGTGGCGTTTCAGAATAACGGCGTCGGTGCGGATTGGTCGGTTTTCAGCACAGGCACGAACACGCTGGGCCAGACCGCGTTCGGACGCATGGGTTCGTACGGGCTGATCTCACCCGTCCCCATCCAGTCCGGCAGTGCTGCCACGCTCTACGGGTACGGGCAGGATCTGACCTGCACCCGCCAGTACACGCAGCAGTCGTCGCCCGGCGCGGTGAGTTCGGCATCGGCAACGACCGTGATGCACAGCTGCGATATCCGGATCGGCAGTTCAGGGTCGCCGATTGTTGTGAACGGCAGGGTCGTGGGAGTGGCGACGCACGCCAACGAATGCGCCAACATCGGCACCAGCGTCCGGAACACGGCGTTCGCCGCCGCGATCGCTGCGCGGACATGCCCCACGGGCTGCGATACCGTGGACTTCAACCGGGACACCTTGTACCCGGATGTCCTGGACCTCACCGAGTTCCTGAGCGTTTTCTCAGGAGGGCCTTGCTCCAACGACCCGGTCTGCGGCGATATCGACTTCAACAACGACAGCCTCTACCCGGATACCTCCGACATCACATCGCTCCTTTCGGTGTTCAGCGGCGGGCCCTGCCTGTGATGGTGCAAAGGCCAGTGCCGAGAATTCCCCGCGGTGGCACGTGGAAGGATCACTTCGGGCACGGTCGGGCGGTCCAGGGTCACATTTTCTGTCAGTGAGGAAGCTCCGGAGGGCTACGTCCCGGCGTAGCACCCCGCGCGGGGTGCCCGCCGACCGTCTATCTGCCCAAGGGGAGCCACCCGTGACCACCCGCCGTTCCACCGTCGTTCGCCTGCTCGCGGGAGTCGCCCTCTGCGCCTCGGTGGTGCACGCTTCCCGGGCCGCGGTGAGCGTCAGCGCGACCTTCACGCTTTCCACTATCAGGTTCGCGCCGGCGGATCCAGCGGGGTACTTCCTGTTCCCCGGTTTGCAGGCTTCGGGGTTTACGAACGACAGCAACCTCAACAACTACGTGCGCCTTGAGTCCAACGATCACGAATTCGGCACGGACCTGTACCCAGCCCGCGGGGTTGGTACTGGCACCCTCGGCTCGATCGTCTCGGAAACAGTGCCCGAACTGGTCGGCCGCATCAATACGGGGACGGGCTGGACGCTCACGGTCGTGGACGGTGTCACGAACCAGACCCGGACGTATGCCCTCACCGTCTCCACCCCCGGCATCGCGAGCGACTACATCCGCCCAATGACGTTGAGCGCCACGCCGAACAGCGTCATTTCTTCTGCGCCGAGCTTCTCGTGGACAGAGGCGGCGCACACGAGCCCGGGCTCCGCGTGGACCAGCGCGTTCGGCGGGCTGTACGCCAACAACTGGCAGAACAACGTGTTCACGCCCGCGTTCGGGCCCGCCGCGCTCGCGTGGACGCCCGATGCGCCGCTTAACCCGGACACGTACACGCTCGGCATCAGCAAGGTCAACGACGCGCCCCCGCAAACGCTCCTGACCGTTTCGAGCCCGGTCCCGCAGGGCGGCGCGCCCGCGCTCGCCTCATTCACCAAGCAGGTCCGTGCGCAGAGCGATGCGAACGCGAGCGGGCTGGTCGTCGAGTGCACGGCGGCCGGGCCCACCGTGGATGTCCGCTTTACCCCCGGCATCATCTCCTTCTCCGCGTCTGATCCCGACGTGTACATCCTCGGTATCAGCATCACGGGGACCGGCTTCGTCGACGACAGCAGCGAGGAAAACTACATAAAGATTCAGTCGGCCAACAACCACTTCTCCGGCGACCTCTACCCCGCGCTGGGCCACGGGTCGGGCACGGCCGGCTCCATCGGGTTGAGCGACGCCGCCACCCTTGAGAGCGACATCAACTCCGAGGGGCCCTGGACCATGACCGTCACCGACGGGACGACGCACAACACAAGCACGTACACGCTCGACGTCACGGCGATCGATCTCGCCGCCGGGTATCTGCGGCCCATCACGCTCGACCAGCACCCCGGTGACGCTATTTCCAGTACCCAGACGTTTTCCTGGACGCAGGCGGACTCGTCGGACCCCGCGGCGCAGAACACCAGCGCGTTCGGAGGCGCCATCGCGCAGGGCAACCCGTCCAACAGCGTGTTCAGCCCTGGTTTCAACCCCGACGACTCGGAATGGACCCCGGGGTCGCCCCTCAACGCCGACCTCTACACATTCCTGATTGCCAAGGTGAACGACAACCCGCCCCAGTCGCTGGTGGTGGCAACGACCCCGGTGCCAAGCTCGGGCGCGTGCTCACTCGCGGGGTTTGTGCAGAGCGTGACCATCCAGGTTTCCGACCAGGCGTCCGACCTTGTGGTGTCCGGCAGCGCGTGCGATTCCATCGACTTCAACAACGACACCCTGTTCCCCGATACGCTGGATATCGACGACTTCCTCAGCGTTTTCTCCGGCGGGGCCTGCTCCAACGACCCCAATTGCGGCGACATTGACTTTAATAACGACACGCTCTTCCCGGACACGCTGGACATCGACTCGCTGCTGAGCGTTTTCAGCGGCGGCGCGTGCCTGTAACAGTGGAATCCGCCGACATGTATCCCGCCCCGGTCAAGGACTGGGGCGTTTTTCTTTGTCCAGCCCCGCTCGCTGGTCCGCATGGTGTGTCAGCGCCCCTTGTGCGCCCGGAGAATCACCATGCACCTGCGCCGTCTGACGCCCGTCCTTCTCATCGCTGCCTCGCTCGCTGCTCCCGCGTACTCCCAGACGTTGACTTCGGCGTTTACCTACCAGGGTGAACTACAGCTTGGCGGTGTGCCCGTCACCGACACGGTGGACGTTCAGTACAGGCTCTTTGACGCGTTGGTGGGTGGGGTCCAGATCGGGACGACGCTCCAAACGTTGAACGTCACTCCCACCAATGGCAAGTTTACCGCGCAGCTGGACTTTGGTGCTTCGCCGTTCAACGCCACCGCTCGCTTCCTGGAAATTGCTGTGCGCTCTCCCGCTGGTTCGGGGGCGTTCACGACGCTTTCGCCCCGCCAGGTGATCACCGCTGCGCCGGTGGCGGCGTACGCGCTCTCCGGAAACGCCGGGCCGCAGGGTCCGGCCGGTCCGCAGGGAGCCCAGGGCGCGACGGGCGCGCAGGGGCCTCAAGGGAACACCGGCGCACAAGGTCCTCAAGGGAATCAGGGAAACCAGGGGCCGCAGGGACCAGCCGGCCCGGTGGGCGCCGCTGGACCGACCGGGGCAACCGGGCCGCAGGGCCCCCAAGGTCCGGCGGGGTTTGTGACGCTGCCGTATGCCGGTTCGGCAGCGGTGAGTGGATTGGGCGCAATGCGCATCACCAACACGCTTGGCCCGGCCATCGAGGCGTTCGGTGGTTCCGGCAGCGCAGGTCTTTCGGGGTATTCGGCGGACGTGGGTGGCTATGCGTCCTTCGGGCGTAATACCGCCACGACCGGTGCGGGCAAGGGCGGCTGGTTCCAGTCCTTCTCGAACGCGGGGACGGGCGTGCACGGCAACGTCACCGCTACGACCGGCACCACCTATGGCGTCTTCGGCCAGTCCAGCAGCAACGCCGGGTACGGCGTTTACGGCGCGTGCGATGACAATGTCGGAGTGATGGGGCGCGCAGCGGGCACCACGGGCACCAACTTCGGCGTCCGGGGTGAGACCGAAAGCACCAGCGGTATCGGCACCGCCGGGTACGCTAACGCCGCCACCGGCGCGACCTTCGGCGTCTACGGCCAAACCGTCAGTGTTTCAGGCACCGCGGTGCGCGGACTCGCCTTCACCAGCAGCGGCACGAACTACGGCGTGTTCGGGCAATCCACGAGCCCATCGGGGTACGGCGTCTTCGGCCAGACCACCGACAACGCGGGCGTGAAGGGCTACGCCTCTGGCACGACCGGTGTGAATTATGGTGTGTACGGAGAGTCGCTCAGCACCGGCGGCTATGGCGTGTTTGGCCTCAGCGTGGACAATATTGCAGTCCGCGGAAACGCCACGGGCACGACGGGTTTCAATTACGGCGTGTACGGCACGTCCGCGTCCACCGGCGGGTACGGCGTCTTCGGCGCATGCACGGGGACCACAGGCCTCACCCGCGGCGGGTACTTCCAGGTCTCCAGCACGGGCGGACGCGCGGTGGAAGGTGCCAACCTCGCCACCAGCGGCGCCAATTACGGCGGTTACTTCTTCTCCAACAGCCCAACAGGCATCGGCGTCTACGCCAGCAGCGGCGATCAGGGCATCTACGCACTCGCCAGCGCCACCGGCGGCATGGGTGTGCACGGCGAAGCGCTCGGCACCGGCACCAACTATGGAGTCTTTGGCGAAACCAGCAGCCCCACCGGCTACGGCATGTACGCGCGCAACTACGCCACTACGGGCCTTGGGTACGCCTTCCGCGCAGTTTCGTCGGCGCCCAGCGGCACCGCCGTTTACGGCCTCTGCCCTGCCACAACCGCCTCAGGCGACACTCCCATCGGGGTCTTCGGCGAAGTCACCACAGACCACGGCTACGGGGTCTACGGACTGGGGGACTTCTACGGCACCACCGGGCGTTTCAACAACGCTGTTTCGGGCTTCGGGGTCTTCTCCTTCGGCACCCTGGGCTCGAGCGGCCTCAAGCCGTTCCGCATCGACCACCCCGCCGACCCGGAGAACAAGTACCTCTTCCACTACTCCAGCGAATCGCCCGAACCGCTGAACACGTACACCGGCGTCGCCACGCTCGACGGCGCTGGCGAAGTCACCATCACCATGCCGGCGTACTTCACCAGCATCAACAAGGACCCGCGGTACCAACTTACCGCCGTCGGCGCGCCCATGCCCATGCTCCACATCGCGGCCGAACTCGACATGGCTGCCGCCGAGTGCACGTTCACCATCGCGGGCGGCGTCGCCGGCGCTCGGGTCTCCTGGCGCGTCGATGCGGTCCGCAACGACGAGTACGTCAAGCATTACGGCGCGCCTGTGGAGGTCGAGAAGCCCGCGAACGAGAAGGGCACTTACCAGCACCCAGAGTTTTACGGCAAGCCCAAGGAGCTCCGGGTTGATTACAGAGGCACCGATGCCGGCGCGAACGCCTCACCCGCCCCGTCGCATGACGCTCGGTAATCGTGAGGGCAAGTCCAGCGAGCCCACATGTATTCCACACCTACGAAGTGGTGGATGTCATTATCCCCCAATCTGCTAAATTTGCGGTTTAAACTGGGTAATCTGGCCTTCATGACCATACGGGAAGGGGATTGACGCTTGCCCTATTGGTTCAATCGGGTATATTGATTCCGTGTGGCTCCCCAACCGGTCCCATTCGGGCGTCGCAGCATGTGTCCCGGCAGTTGAGCAAGTGTCCGTTGGCATGGGAAAAGCCCATGCGCAGAAACGCGAACCACGTCCCGCTGGAGTTCCTTGCGAATGAGAAAGACTTTGACCGCACGCTTCGCTGCGTGCTTGGTGTTTGCCACGCTTACGGCAGGTCATGCCCACGCACAAGGGTGCTACACGCCCCTGACCATGCCCCCCGACACGGCGACCCGGGATTACCAGAGCCAGCAGGCCTGGGATGTTTCGGCGGACGGAGGAGTCGTCGTCGGGCAGATCAATTACATCGACCCCACGACCAATCTCGGCGGAAACCGCCAGGTCATCTGGAACGCGAACAACTCAATCACGTTCCTTGATCAGACGTTGCCACCCTCGTATATCGTGCGCGGCGTGTCAGGCAACGGACAGTGGATCGTGGGAGAGGATCAAACCCTCATCCGCGCGTTCCGTTGGCGCATCGGCAACCCCGGGCCCGAATCCCTTTATATCGTCCCCGGCGCGGACACGAGCGAGTCCACCGATGTTTCATTCGACGGCAACACCGTCGTTGGCATCTCCGGGAACCGTCCGTTCCGTTGGACGCCTCAAACCGGCATCGTCAGCCTCGGCACGCTGCCCGGCGCCACGATCTGCATCTCGGCCGAATGCTCCGCCGACGGCAGCGTCGTCGCGGGCACCTTCTACACACCGATCGCGTTCACATACATCCACTACGTTTGGACGCAGGCCACCGGGTTGCGCGCCGTGCCCACGCTCGTCGGCACGCAGAGCCGGATCACCCGCGTTTCTTCTGACGGCATGTACGTGCTGACGGGCGACGGCTATCCGGCGCCGGGTGGGCTATGGAACCGGGTGACCAATGCCCTGACCCCCATCGTGCAGGGAATCCCCACGTACTGGGAGGCCAACGATGTCGAGCCAAGCGCAGGCGCTCTCGCCATCGCGGGGCGTAGGCTTGGCGGCGGCACCTCCATAGTGGTGAGCCACCCTGCCACAGGTGTCGTTGACGCGTTCCAGCGGGCCGGCGTCGCACCCGTTGCGATCGCCAGCGTGCCGGTCGTCATGTCCAATGACGCGCGTACTATCTTGGCGACAGCCGCTGACCAGCGTGTCTTCAAGATCTGCCTGCCGCCCTGGACCGTCGGCAATACCTGCGACTCGATCGACTTCAACCGGGACGGGCTCTCCCCCGATACCGCGGACATCACCGCCTTCCTCAGGGTTTTCTCGGGCGGATCATGCCCCACGGCCAACTGCGGCGACATCGACTTCAACAACGACGGAGCAAGCCCCGATACCGCAGACATCGATGCATTCCTCCGCGTCTTCAGCGGCGGGTCGTGCTGAAGCGGTCATAACTAGCCCCCTCCCTCGGGAAGGCCCTGTGCGCGAACGTGCACGGGGCCTTCTCACTTTTGAGCCGTGTCGGCGTGGGCCACACCACAGCGGGGGGAGATTGCACAGCGCTCGCGCCCGATGGCCATGCCGCGGTTCCTGCTTGTGTTTCCGTGCGATTTCGCGTATCTTGGAGGGCATGACGCCGGAAATTCGCCGTCGCCGGCAGCGCCCACGGAGGGGGTTCACGCTTATCGAACTCCTGGTGGTCATCGCGCTCATCGCGATGCTGATCGGTATCCTGCTGCCGGCCCTTGCGAAGGCGCGCGAGGCGGGGGGGCGCGTCGTCTGCCTGTCGAACCAGAGGCAGATCGGCATGGCGCTGCAGACATATATGAACTTCTACAAGGAGTGGATGCCCCGCGAGAGCGGCAACAGCGAACCGCTCCCTCAGCGCATTCCCACCATCCCCGCATGGTTCCAGTCGTGGACGCCTGGCCAGCATGCCGACTTCAACATCTCGTGGGCGTTCAACCTCCGGCCGTTCCTCGATACCAACGCGTCCGCTTCGGACGAGGGTGGGGGCGTCAACGACCGTTACGCCACCGCGCCGTACTACCGTGACCCGTCCCGCAGGCCGGACGTTCACAACATCCACTATGTCGCCAATGGTCTGCGGTTCCGGCGGCAGGCAAACCAGACTGTGTACGTCGACGAAGTCGAGTGCAAGCCCCCGACGCAACTCTCACGGCTGCTCCGCCCCGAGAGCGTCATGTACCTCACATGCTTCGCGGATGACCCTCAAAATCTCCGGGCGGGCAACACCTACGCCACGGGCAATTCAGACATGCACATTTCGATCTTTTACGACATGCGCAGGGTCAGCAATGTCAATGGTCCCAATTCGGGCGGGGACGTCACGTTCCTGCGCCGGACCGCGCCCAACAGGCACATCACGGGGGCCAACGTGGTCCACTTGGACGGCCACGCAACCACCCGAAAAGCGGATGACATCTTGACGCTTTCCAATTGGGAAGATGGCGAATACCGGTAGCTTCTCCCCCGCGGCAGCCAAGACACCTGCCGGCTGGTAATCCCCACTCCAACAAGCATTTAGGGCACGGAGCCCGACGGAAAATCCCGTCCAACCGCGTTGCGACTACCCAAAATTGACTGGTACTTACCGGGCTTTCCAGTATCATGCTTACCAAGCTTTGGGCAGGTCATGCGGAACGCAATGTGCGGACCCATGTGTCCCCTTGCCGGAAGCCAAGTTTCATCGTGAGGAGTATCCAAATGAAGAACGTGCAGTGGAAGAGCATCGGCTTCGCGGCCGTGCTCGGGGTCTGTGGTGCCGCGCGCGCGCAGATCACGTATTCAAGTTCGCCCGGCCTCGCCATTCCGGACAATCCGACCGTATCGGACACAATCTCTGTGAGTGGTGGCACGAACGCCATCACCGGCCTCACTGTCCGCATCAACCTGACCCATACGTGGGACGCCGACCTGGACATCGCCCTCGTCCACAACGGCCAGTACATCCTTCTGTCCACCGACAACGGCAGCAGCGGCGATA
>CALLYM010000227.1 GCA_937858155.1 uncultured Phycisphaerales bacterium
TGGGCTGGTCGATGCGCGACGACTGGGCCCGCCGCGCTTTCGGGGGGAATTGATTACCCGCATCCGCAGAGCGCTCGCGTCGGGCCTGTGCCCATCTGATACGGGCGTTAACCGTTCTTTGACGCCATTCCTGCCAATTACCCCCTTGCCCCGATCTTGCCGCATCCGGGCCCAGCTCTGCCCCCATTTGATCCTTACCAAAGCTTAAGGATCCCGGATTAACCATGCTTGGTGGACCGTGATCCGCTCCGCCGGTGGATGCCGCGCACATCGCAGTGCCCGCATTCGAGGGATACGAGGGTTCGGCGGTCTGGGACGACCGGGTTTGGACGGGGGATTTCGCATTGGTCTCGCGTGAACGGGCATTGCGCGCCGGCGCCGCATCGACGGCGATCCTGGCGGCGATCGGAGCCTTTCAGGTGGTCACCGCCCAGTCCGGCGAGCGCACCATCTCCCTCTACAACATCCACACCAAGGAGACGGTCACCGCCGTCTACAAGCGCAACGGCAAGTTCGTCGAGGACGGCCTCGAGAAGGTCAACCACGTGCTGCGCGACTGGCGCCGCAACGAAACCATCACCATCGATCCGCGCACCGTCGACCTGTTGTGGGAACTGCATGCCGACATGGGCTCGAAGGTTCCGATCCAGATTGTCTGCGGCTATCGTTCTCCCTCCACCAACGCCTTCCTGCACCGCATTGGCCGCCATGTTGCGACCAAGAGCCAGCACATGAAGGGCAAGGCCATTGACTTCCGCTTCCCCGATGTGAAGCTCGCCTCCATCCGCAACAGCGCGCTGGTGCGCCGCGTGGGTGGCGTGGGTTACTATTCTGGTGCCAACGGCTTCATCCATATCGACTCGGGCAATGTCCGTCATTGGGGCCCGGGCATGGCGCCTTCGCAGATGGCTGCCAATCTGCGTGATGGCATGCGCTATGTGGGTGGCCGCATGCGCAACAAGACCAAGGACATGAGCCCGGTTGATGCGTCCGTTGCCGTGGCCGATGCCAGCGACAATCAGGGCCAGAAGCCTGCCAGCCTTTGGGGCCTCGTCAAGAGCATGAATGGTTCGGGCCAGGCCCAGCGCCCCGCAGCGCCGCTTCCTTGGTCAGTTCGTGCTCGTACTTCGACACGAACGTGCACGCGGACTTCACCTTCAACTTCAGGAACCGCGAGAGCGACCAGTAGTCGTACCCCAGGAGCGTCCGGGCGCGGTTGTAATGCTTGTTCAACTTCAAGAGCCTCTCGTACGCCCATGCGCCCAGCAGCGACAGAACGCGCGCGTGGCGTACAACAAGGTCAAACTGGTCGCCGTGCGTGACAAGCAGGCGACGCCCGTCCGCCGTCACGTGGATGTCGTTCATCCGCAGTTCAACGCCCCCGAAGTTGACGCCGATGTACTGGCGTGCGGCGTCGTCGTGGTTGCCCGGGATAAGCACCACGCGGGTACCGCGCTTGGCCATCTTGAGGATGCGCCGCACCACCCTGTTGTTCGCGTCGGGCCAGTGCCAGGTGCGACGCAGACGCCACATGTCTATGATGTCACCTACGAGGTACAGCGTGTCGCAGCGCACACTCTTGAGGAAGTCCGCGACCTCATCGGCCCGTGCCTCCTCGCAGCCCAAGTGCAGATCACTGATAAAGACCGTGCGGAATCGCGCGTGCTCGCTCATGCGGGTGCCCCCTCCTGACGCAAGTCATGCTCCAACCGCACGACGCGGCGGGCGATGCTCATCAGTATCGATACTCAGGGCTTAACTACAGCACCCAAAGTGGCTTAGCTGCACAAATACTTCGTCAAGATCATGACAGAATTTAGCGAAGCACCACGTCCGGCGTGGCTTCCAAGCCCTCCGTCAAGACACGTGGCCCACTCTCCGTGATCAGCACGTCGTGCTCATAGTGCACCGACAGCGATCCGTCCGCGATCAATTCCGGCCAACGCTGCGTCATCGGTACGCGGGACTTGTCCAGCAAGTCCCCGCTTCCAGCCGCGATCATCGGTTCCACGGCAATAAGTGTCCCCGGTGCGCATGCCATGTTCACTTCGTTCCATTCGCCCGGAAAGTCCGGCATTCTGTTGGCGACAAAGGGCGGCCCGTGAAGGGTTGGACGGTTCTTCTTTTCATCAAACAGCCCGTGCCCCCCAAGCCCCTTGACGAGGTGAAACCCAAAGTCGCGCTCGACGATCCCCTGCACCCTCTTCGCCCACGCGCCGTACGTCTTGCCCGGCGCCAATTCCTTCACACCTTCCGCCAGGGAAACCTTGCCAGACTCCATCAGCCGCGACGCGAGCGGCGAGGGCTTCCCGATGCTGTATGTCCACGCCGCATCGCCCACCCATCCTTTGAACCACACCCCGATGTCGACCTTGAACAGGTCCCCCGCGCGGAGTTCCCGGGGGAAGTACCCGGCGGTGCCGTGGACGACACACTCGTTGACGGAAAGGCACGCGTGACTGGGGAACGGCGGCAACCGGCGAGGCTGGGGCGTGTACCCCAGGAAGCAGGATCGCGCGCCCTGGTCGGCGAGCTGCTTGGCGACAAATGCGTCCACTTCCGGGAGTTTCATGCCCGCCCGCAGGAATTCGGATACCCGCCGGTGCGTTTCCACCACCACCTGCGCCGCGGCGTACGCGAGGTCGACATCGATCTGCTGGAGCTTGCTTGCAGGGGGCATCGCTGATAGTAGAGGCTCAGGCTTGAGAGGGGATCAGGCCTGTGCCGAGCCTTCCACGACGTTCCCGTGGGCGATCACGCACTTCACGGGATTCCCGCCCAACTCGAACGCGAGGTTGCGTTCGTCCTTGTGCCGGAGCAGGATCAAGTCCGCACGGGCGCCCGGTGCGACATAGCCCCTGTCTCCCAAGCCAAGCACCGCGGCTGCGTTCACTGTGCACGCATTGATCGCCTCCTCCGGCGCAAGCCCGCAGTGCCGCACCGCAAGGGCCATCGCAAGCGGCATCGATGAGCTTGGGGCCGAACCAGGGTTGCAGTTGGTGGCAAGTGCCAGCAAACCGCCCGCATCAACCAGCCGTCTCGCCCTTGCAAAGCGGCCATCAAGGTGCATGCCGCACACGGGCAGAATGACGCCAAACGTGCGAGAGGCTGCAAGGATGTCCAGATCCGAGTCTGTCGAAGCTTCCAGGTGATCCACGCTTACGGCGCCAAGACGAACAGCCTCACGCACCATACCCAGAGAATGAAACTGATCCGCGTGAACCCGCAGCGGATGCCCCAGGGCTCTGGCCCGTTCGAACAGCGCAACGGTCGAATCCAATGGCCACGCTCCAGCTTCGCAGTACGCATCGATCGGGATGCCTGGAAAAGCGGCGTGTACGGCGGGCAGTGTCTCTTCCAGCGTGCGGCGGATGAAGTCATCGGTCGCTACTTCGGGGTCCAGAGCATGAGCAATGAGCGCGGTGGGCCGGATGGTGATGCCCCGCGACGCGAACGACGCCTGAATCGTGGCAATGCCTTGCAGCATTTTGAGTTCAGCGTCGGCGGACAGCCCGTACCCCGACTTGGCTTCCACGGTGGTCGTACCCCCGCTCACAAATTCGGTCAGCCTGGTGTGGAGACCATTGATCAGGTCCGACGGTGTAGCAGACCGCACCGCGCGCACTGTGGACATGATTCCGCCGCCCGACTTCAGAATGTCGAGGTACGACGTGCCGCGCAGTTTCATCTTCCATTCATCGACCCGCGACCCGGCCCACATCGCATGCGTGTGACAGTCCACAAACGCGGGCATCAGCACGCATCCGGCCGCGTTGATTCCGTCAGCACCCGAGAGTGGAGATTCGGAAACCTCAGTGATGATCCCATCGTCGATGCGGACATCGGCACGGGGCAGGACGCGAAGCGTCGCCAGGTCAGCCCCGCGCCTCGCTCCGGCTGATCCTGCGGAGACCACCCGCGCGGCTCGGATAAAGAGAGTGCCCACTCAGTCCCGTCCCTTCACGCTGTCCAGAGGGCGCAATGAAAGCCCCAGCAGCGCGTGCAGGAAAAGGTGTGCGGCGGCGCGTGACGTGCGACCCATGCCGGTATCGCCATGGGGCTCGTCGTGCGCAGGGCACAATTCCATGAAGTCCATGCAGCACGTCCGCGGGTCACTGGCGATCAGCATCACCGCGCGGGCGCCCTCCTTGACGGTGATGCCCGCCGGATTGAGAGCGCTGACGCCCGGGGCGTGCGATGCGTCAAGGACGTCCATGTCAAACGAGCAGAACAGGTGCCGAGCCTCTGCCAACGGTTCCAGCAGCGCCGATCCGTCGCCTTCAGCCCTGATCCACTCTGCCCAATCGTCGTCGGCGATCTCGCCCCCGTGCTCCAGGAACCACTGCACGTGCTCCCGAGAGTTCGCGAGCGGATTGAAACCTGCGCACAACAGCGGCGAAACCCGGCAATCTTCGCGAAGCCGTCGGAACGGCATGCCGCTCCCCACAGTGTCACGCACGTCCAGGTGTGCGTCGAAGTACACGCCGCCCAGCCCCATGTGTTCAGCCGCGAGTTGGCCGTTGTCGCGCAGCCATTCCCACGCCGCCCGTACGAACGGGAAAGTAAGGTCGTGCCCACCGCCGATGCCGATGGGGAAGAGGCCGGCATCCAGCAATGCCCGCACCGCCGATGTGACGCGATGATGGGTCTCATGAAGAGCAGATTCGGTGCGCCCGTGCGCCGGTTCGACGTCACCGGCGTCAAACACATGGGGCCACTCCCAGCCCTCGGGGTGGGCGACTCCATACCGAGCCAGCGCCGCCCGGAATGCGCGAGGCCCGGCAGCCGCGCCAGGCCGTCCGGCGTTCAGCCGCACGCCCGTGTCGTCGGGCAGGCCGATGATCGCCACGCGGCAGTTCGTCGGCAACGCCTGGTGGACGTGCGCCGCCATCCGCGACGGCGGGATCGTCTCGTGGGGGGGCCATTCACCTGGTTTGCAGAAGGGCACCTGCACGCTCTGAGTGTAGTTCCCGTACTCTTGCGTCATGTCGAGGCCGAGCGAGCATGCACATTCTCACACGCCCATCCGTTTGAGCCTGCGGACCCTCCAGCAACTCTTCTACTCGCTCGACCCGAGCCCGTTCCGTGACCGCGACCTGGACCCCGAAGCCGCGAAGTTCATCATCGAGGAGGCCCAGGATAGAGCGAGCGACGAACCCCTGCGGATCATGCTGCACGTGCCCACGGAGGACGCATCCCGTGCGGACTTCGTGCCGGGCGCGATACACAACTACTTCGCCCTCATGCGTCAGAGCGAGGAGCGACGCCTACGAGAGATCTTCCGGGAGGGACGATGGGCGCTCGCGGTCGGCATGGTCGCGGTATTCGTAATCTTTGCCTCCGCGGAGTTTCTGCTCGCATACCTCGGCAACCATGGGCAGTCCGCGAGCAGTTGGCTCCACCCGTTGGCGGACAGCCTGGTGGTGCTTGGGTGGGTGGTGCTGTGGAGGCCGGCAGAACTCCTGCTGTATGACTGGTGGCCCGTTCGGCGCCGCATCCGTCTATTCCGCCGTCTGGAAGCGGCGACTGTGGAGTGCCTGAGCGGGGCGTGACTTCGGCGAGCGATCATCCCCCGAGCTTTCGGCCGTTCGCTTTCCGCACGAGCGCGTCGTCCAGCAGGTCCACAATGTCTTCATGGAGCTCCCGCGCCTCCGTGGTTGCGGTGTTGCTGCCGTTCGGCAAGTCGTTGATGAGGATGCAGAAGATGTACCGTTCGTTGTTGATCGGGTCGGTCACATAGCCCGACAGACTCCGTACTCCATTGATGAAGCCGCTCTTCGCGCGCACCTCGTTGGTCAAGCGTTTGCTCTTGAATCGCTTTTCCAGCGTGCCCGTGCCCGGCGCAGCGAGGCTTTCCACGAACTTTCCGCCCCACGGCTTATCGGAGCACGCCTTCAGCCACTTTGCGAGCGTGAGCGGAGTTACCCGGTTCTCGCGTGAAAGGCCCGAGCCGTCCGAGATGGTCGTGCTCGCCGCGGCTTCCGGGCCCAATTCCTGCGAGATCATCATCCGCAGCACCGCGCCGCCCGTGCTCCAGCTGCCTGGCTCGTGCGTCACGTCGTGCCCCATCCGCTTCAGCAGGCTCTCAGCGTACAGGTTCTGTGACTCCACGTTGCAGTGCGTGACCACGTCCACCAGCGGCGTCTGGACCACCGCGAGCACCCGACCTTTGTCCAGCACGTCTTCAGCAGTCGCGAGCCGGACCCCTGGCGGCAGGTCTGCATGAGCGGCCGTGCCCGTCAAGGTCACCCCGTGCTGCGCAATATCCGACGCGAAGACGTTCCCAAAGAACGCCGGGACGTTCCGCACGTTAACCACCGTGGGCGCTGCCGCTGCCGTCTTGACGTCCCCACGCAACTGGAAGGTGTTGCACGCGAAGCCATCCAAGTACACAGGTTCGCGCGTTGCCTGGTTGTTGTGGACAAAGCAATCCGTTTCGCTCGACCGGGCGATCCAGAATGAATTCTTGCCCTTGGTAACTGTCTTGGACTTCGCGCAGTCAATCCGCAGCCAAGGCGCGGCTGGCTCGGTGTCGCACAGCGGTACCGAGCCCTGGCCCGCAGGGTTGGGCCGTGGGAATACCGCGAGCGTGTTCGCGTGGAAGTTCAGTCCGCTGACCTCGGCCGAGTACGTTTCTTCAAAGTTCTCGGGATTCCACGCGGGATGGATGAACTGGCGGTCAAAGATCCGGTCGTCGATCACGACCTCGCTGAGCTGCCGCACGCCCGCCTGTTCGACCGCACCGGCCAGGGTGTCCACAAGGTTGTTGGCGGTAAGCTTGGGGTCAGTCAGTCGCAGCATGTCCGGGTCGGCAAGCGAAGGATCGCCGCTGCCGCGGATGATGAGCCGCGAGCCGTCCAGCACGACCTCGGTTTTGAAAGTGAAGTCCGCACCAAGGACCATCATCGCGGCGCCGGTGGTGAGCAGTTTCATATTCGACGCGGGCATGAACCCCTCGTCGCTGCGGAGGGAAGCCAGTGTCTGACCCGTGCCCGCGTCCATGATGACAACGCCCACACGCGCGCCCGCAAGGTGCTTCTGGCGTACCAGTTCGTCCAGGTCACCCTGCAGCGGACCGGCGGCAAACGCTGGCAAACCAAACAAGGCGCACCCCGCAAGGAACGCGAGCACACTTGTTTGGTGAGGGCGTGCACAATCGACGAGGGGAAACGCGGGCAAGGGCAGTCCTCCGTAACAGCGTGCAAGCGTACCGCTCATGTGCGGTTCACGACGCAAGTTCACCAGTGCAGAACGAAGGAAGTTGATCGGCTAGGACGCGCTGCGTGCTGCAGTCCCGCCCGTTGCTCGTGCGACGCTCGCTCGCGCCGCGGCGACCGCCAATACGTTCTCGGCCAATGTCTTGCTGGAGACTTCCCACGTCGCCCATCGCACCCCGCCGACCACAGGGGCGAGTGTCAGACCGTCTCGGACGGGGCGGGTGAGGTGCTTCTGTGGGAGCGTGAGGAGAGCGACCTCAGGGATCGGCACGGCGAGCAGGGGACGGGCAGGATCCGGGACGAGGAACGCCCACGCCTGATTCGGGAGAGAAGGGTGGCTATACACCAGCGTCCAGTGCCAGACCCCCTGCCACGCAATTGTCTCCTGCATGCCGGGGAAATCGAGGAGTGTCTGGCGGGCGTGCCGAAACGGGTTGGAATGCGCCGCGCGCAGACCTTGCAGGAGGGACGTCAAGGTCGGTACGGCAAATCTATTGGCCCACGCTGGTCGCTTTGCGCGGGCCACCGGCTTTCTCTTTGTGCCGCTCGGACGATTCATCGTGCTCCCCGTAGTTGGGCGGTCCCGTGCCCGAAGCAGTATCGTCCGTGAGGCCTAGTGTACGCCTAATCGTGGTATCACGTTTCCTGGTGGGTACAAACATTTTCAAAATTGTTTGGCTTATTTTTGGTATTACGCCCTTGTCCGTGGTAAATGGGAGGGCAAGACTCCCGCCGTCTTAGAGGAGGTAACGATTCAGCCAATGCAGTCACCCCGCGAACCCATCCCCGCCGCGCTTCCTACCGCCCTCGACACTTCTGGCTGCCGGGTGCTCCTCGTGGACGACAACGAGCAGAACCTGGAATTGCTCCTGGCGTATCTTGACGAGCTGGGCTGCGAGTTGAGGACGGCGCTCGACGGGCCTGAGGCACTGGATGACATCGCCAAGCACCCGCCGGACCTCATCCTGCTTGACATCATGATGCCCAAGATGTCGGGCTTCCAAGTCTGCAAGAAGATCAAGGGAGCGACCGCCACGGCTGCTATCCCCGTGATCATGGTGACTGCGCTGAACGAAGTTGCGGACGTGGAGCGGGCCGTGGAAGTGGGGGCGGACGACTTTCTGACCAAGCCGGTGAACCGCGTGGAACTCATCACGCGCGTGCGGAGCCTGCTGCGGGTTTCCATCCTGCAAAGGAAGCTTCAGGAAACGATGCAGCAGGTGAGGAAGCTGAGCGAGGGGTAAGCTAGTTTCTGCTCAGCTCAGCTTCTTGCTGATCGTTTTTCCTTCGACTGTCAATCGTGCCGGGTGGTTGAACCATTCGCGCTGCCCGGACGCGTAGTGCGATTCTACGGCTTGTGCGACATCCGCCATTGTGCCGTTGGCCGGGACCCAGCCCTTTTCAATGTCGGGGAAGTCAGTCTTGCAGTTGTCGCACTTCTTCCCGTCATAGAAACGGATGGGGCACCAGAAACTCTCCACGTTCCGCAGCATCTCCGCTCCCAGCGAATACACGCCGGTCATCCAGTCGCAGTACAGGCACCAGATGAGGTCGTGCCCGACGAGACCGCTGAACTTCTGGCGGCTGACGTTCACCCACTCGCTGTGCTTGTACCTCGGGAAACTCACGATGAGCATGAGCAGCGGGTACGACGTGATCTGCCCAAGGCGGATGGTCCAGAAGACGGGCACGGCGATGAGAGTCGCCCAGAGCGCGAGGTGGTTGGGTCCGCGGCCCACGATTCGGTTGAGGCTCTTGACGATGCGAGGACCTTTGCGCGCGGCTGGATGGGCCTGTTCGTGCAGGAAGCACCAGACGCCGAGGGCGACCATCTGCCCGGCGAGCGATGCGAGGAACCCGCGCCACCCGTACAGGATGCTGAACGTCACCCAGGGGACCCAGGTCATGACGGCCACGATGAGGTCCAGCATCGGCGCCTTGCAGCAAATAGCGGCAACGGCCTTCCCCGCTCCGCCGAGTCTGGGGTTCAGGTGCAGCCACCCGGCCAGCAGAAGCAGTGTGGCGGCGGTCGCTGCGGACGGGATGAGCCATGGCAAGTAGGGTGTGAGCGAATCGGGCATTGCCGAGCGTAGTGGGGGCCCGGGTGCTCGGAATTGCAGCATGCATCACACGCCGATGGCGGACGTGGCACTTGCTCACATACCGCAGCCGTAGAAGAACTTGCCCTCAGTGATCTTGCCGTTCTTGACGGTGTAGAGCGCGGTTTCGCTCATGTTCATGCGCTGATTAGCCATGGGGCCTTCGCTGCACGTGCAGTCCATGCTCATGGGGACCACGAACTGGTCGCCGTTGACGATGGGCTTTCCGCAGGAGGCGCTGTGGACCGTGGTGATCTTGGCAAACTGCTCGGCCTTCTGAAGAATGCCGGCTTTGCCCTCGGTGATGCGGGCGCAACCAGGCCCCTCCATGGCTTCCACGTGACGGGCGTTGTCGGCGTAGAGGTCCTTGATGGCGTCGAGGTTCTTGCCTTGGGAGCAGAGCTCGACAAGGCGTGTTGCGACCTTTTGGGTAGCCATGTGTTCAGCGGACGGCGCGGGCATTTGGAACGACGGTGGCTTGGTGGGGGTGGTGGTGCTCATGGCGGATATGGTAGGGAGCGGTTGGCGATCGCTATCGATAGGGGCTACTTCGCCGCTTTCCCCAGCACCTTCGCGATATCAAAGTCAATGAAGTCTGCGTGGTGGAAGATCCAGGACTCGATGGTGCGTTCGACCTTGTCGCCCTCGTGGGAGTGAGTCGCGACGATGTGCATAACCTCGGGCGGGATGCCGTGCTTGTAGCAGAGCGCAACGCCAGAGAAAGGGTGGCGGAGCATGTCGCCGTAGTGACCCTTGATGACTCCCCCGGTCGCGTTCTTATCGAATTCCAGCATCTTGCCGACATCTGCCAGGAGCGAGCCGGCGATGAGATAGTCCAGGTTGACGGGGATGCGGCTTCCGAACACGTCGCTGAGCACCTTTGTAATGGCGATGCACTGCTTGCAGCAGGAGTTGAGGTGTTCAACAAACCGAAGGTCGATCTTGCCCGCCAGAAGCGTGAAGGGGATCGCCCGGATTTCGTCAAACGTCCAGCCCTTGCCGCCGCAGCCGGAGGTGAGTGCTTCGTTCCACACCGCAGCGACCTTGTCGCGGAGTGCCGCGTCCTTGATGTCCATGAGGTTGGGGAATAGGGTGGCGATGTCCTTTGTGGCATACTTCTGCGTCATGCTAGAGCGTAGACGCCGATTGGTGGCGATCGAGTGCCCTAACCAAGCCACCGTCCGCCGTCCACCCGGATTGTTGCGCCCGTGATGTAGGGCGCTGAAAGGGCGAGCCAGCGCACGGCGGATGCGGCGTCTGAGGGCTCGCCCGCTCGGCCCAGGGGGATGCGCCGGAGGTACCGCCGCTGTTCCTCCGCGGACATTTCCGCGTCGGCCTCCGGCCAGGCGACGACGCCCAGCGCGACGGAGTTGACGCGGACAGACGGCGCGAGGTCACGCGCGAGGCACTGGACCATTTCGTCAAGGGCGGCCTTCGACATGAGGTAGGACGAGAAGTTCCGGCGCGGTCGGCCTTGGGCGTGGATATCGCTGAGGGCGACGACGCAGCCGCCGCCTTTCAGGGGCGAATCGGCGAGGATGGTCCGGAGACGGGTGGTGAGGAGGAGTGGGCCGAGGGCGTTCACCTGGTACATGGCGGCCGCATCGGCGGTGTCAAGGTCCTCCAGCGGCGTTGGACCGTAAAGGGAAGCGTTGTGGACCAGTATGTCGAGGCGTGGAAGTGTGCGGGTCAGCTCATCTGCAAGAGCGGCGACGGCGTGGGCGTCGGCCAGATCAAGCTCCTTGAGCCACACGGTGCGGCCCATGGAGGAGATCTCGCGGGCGAGCGATGCGCCCTCCTCATAGGACTTAAGGCAGGTCAGAATGATGTCGCAGCCCGCGCGGGCGAGTTCGAGTGCAACCTCACGGCCTACGCGCCTCGCGCCCCCCGTGATGAGCGCGATGGGCGGATGGTCGTGGGCGTCACGGGCCAGTGGAGGGGTCAAGCGTGCCCGGGCGCCTGGGGTTTGGGCGGGAGGATCGCTTTCAGTCTGCGGGCTGTCCCCTGCGTCGGGAACGCTTATCCGTCGGCCTGCTTCTTCCCACGCGCTGCGGTTGATGGTGGTGGGCTTGACGGGGCCGTCGGCCAAGTCTCGGCGGGACTTGTACCACCTCCACCAGGCCCACCACGTGGTGAACAGCGTGATGATGAGGAGCAAGAGCGCGACGATCCAGAAAGCCCACTGTTGCACGGCGGATCGTGCGTCCGGCGTGAGCTGAGACGCCGGCGAGGACTGGGCAAGGAGTTGAAGGGTGAAGGAGTGCAGGCGCCTGAAGTGTAATGCAATTGGGGTGACAGGTGCGTGTCGCCCTATCCTGCCGCCCATGCTTCACATCGATTACGCCAACTGTCTGGAAGATCGCGTCGGTGAGCACGGGCTGGACCCGTCCTTCCTGGAAAGTGCATCCGACGCTTCGGCGGCGTGCGTGGCGCTGACGAGATCCTTGGCGAAGACTCGCGGGACGGGTTGGGAGCGTTGGCGGAACCTCGCGCAGGATCCGATGCGGGGAGAGCACCTGGCGGGTGTCCGTGCGGCGACGGAAAAGTGCCGCGGGCGTTTCGATAGCGTTGTTGTTTTGGGCATCGGCGGGAGCGCACTGGGGAACATTGCGCTGCAGAGCGCACTGAACCCCGTCACGTACAACATGGTGGCGCCGCCCGAGCGCAGCGGCCCGCGGTTGTTTGTAATCGACAATGTCGACCCGGTGTACTTTGGCTCGTTCCTGGACTTCGCGGCTTCTCAGCCGAGCGGGCTGACGCGGACGCTGTTCAATGTTGTGAGCAAGTCGGGTGAGACGGCGGAAACCGCCGCCCAGTTCATGATCGTGCGCGACATGCTGAAGAGGGCCGTGGGGGCCGACTTTGGAGGGAACATCGTCGCCGTGACGGACCCTGCGAAAGGAACGATGCGGAAGATCTGTGACGCGGAGGGGTACACCACACTCTCCGTTCCCGACGGCGTGGGTGGGAGGTTCAGCGTGCTGAGCCCGGTCGGGCTGTTCTCCGCGGCGATGTGCGGGATCGACATCGAGGCGTTGCTCGCCGGGGCGGCCGACATGGACGCGGCGTGCTCACGCGAAGAACTAACCAAGAACCCTGCGGCGCTGCTCGCGTTCCTGCTGGTGGAACTGGGGCAGACCAAGGGCAAGACCAACCACGTCATGATGCCCTACGCGAACTCGCTGTACCTGCTGGCGGACTGGTTCCGGCAATTGTGGGCGGAGAGTCTGGGCAAGCAGTTCAACAAAGAAGGCGAAGAAGTCTTCGCGGGGTTCACGCCCATCAAGGCACTGGGAACGACGGACCAGCACAGCCAGGTGCAGTTGTACCGCGAAGGGCCCAACGACAAGGTGCTGGGGCTGGTGGGGGTGGAGAAGTTTGGGCGGGACGTGACAATCCCGCGCGGGATGGGCGTCGGTGCACTTGAGTACCTGGAAGGCAGGACCATGAGCGAACTGCTCAACGCCGAGCGGCGCGCGACGGAGTACGCGCTGGTCGAGAGCCTGCGGCCCAACTTCACGATCACCTTCCCGCAGGTCGACGAACGCCACGTGGGGCAGTTCATCATGCTCTGGCAGATCGCGACGGCGTACGCGGGGCTGCTGCTGGGGATCGATGCCTACGACCAGCCGGCGGTGGAACTGGGCAAGCAGGCGACGTTCGGCCTGATGGGGCGCGCGGGGTATGAGGAACACCTGACGAGCGTGGAGAAGACGCTGACGAAGACGGGGTGGGTGTGGGGGGGGTAGAGTTCTCGCGACGTGTGACGAAAAGCATTCGAGGTTTTCGGAGCCCGAACATGAGTATTCGCCTCCTTCAAGTTGCACTTGCAGTTTTGTGCCAGATTGTGGTGCTGGCCCCGGTTTCGGCGCAGCAGCAGGAAGGGCAGGAAAGTAAGAAACTGGAGGAACGTGCGGAAGCGGGCGATGCGAAGGCCCAGCGTGAACTTGCGAATGCGTACCTCGTAATTCCATCAACTGCGAAGAACATTGAGTTGGGCATCAAGTGGCTTACAAAGTCTGCTGAGTCCGGCGACGCACAGTCACAGTTGACGTTGGGAATGGCACTCCTTGATGGCGGTCTTGTTCCGCGCGACGATGCGAACGGTATCAAGTGGATCACAAAGTCAGCCGAGCAGGGGCTTGCGGAAGCACAGCAGATGCTGGGGCACACGTACTCCACGGGCACCGGAGTGAAAAAGAGCGACGCGGTCGCACTTGAGTGGTACAAGAAGGCCGCCGAGCAAGGGCTTGCGACGTCGCAGAACAACCTGGGGATGATGTATGCAAAGGGTCGCGGAGTCGCGAAGGACCTGACAGAGGCGGTCAAGTGGCTCACCCAGGCGGCGGAGAAAGGAAATACAAGCGCGCAGGTCAACCTCGCGAATCACTACTTCAGTGGAGCCGGTGTGGCGAAAGACGCGGAGGAAGGGGTTCATTGGCTGAAGGAGGCCGCGAACGCTGAACACAGCACAGCAGGCTCATTTCTTGGATTGAGGTATCTGAAAGGGGTGGGCGTTCCAAAGAACACCACCGAGGCCTTGAAGCGGTTGACAAAGGCCGCCGAGAACGGTGACGCCGATTCGCAGTTCCAAGTCGGTGTGCTGTACGCGTTCGGCGAGGGCACTCAGCAAGACCTCGTCAAGGCCTGTGCGTGGTTCGGGGTCGCGGAAGATTCAGGAAACAAAGATGCGCGTGGCATGATGCCCGCGCTCGTCCTGCTGATGAAGCCAGAACAGATTACGCAGGCAGCCAGGCTCTCAAAGGATCTCGTGCACGAAAAGCTGAAGAACGAGCAGGGTGAATGAGTATTGTGCTAGAACTCGGCCGCAACAGGCTGCGCCCCCAACCACCTCACCAAAAACTCCGTCTGCGCGTTCTTCGCGTCGTTCGACACTTTCCCAAACCCTGAATGTTCCTGCGGCGCGCCGGTGGTGGGCCAGGTCTTCGCTATGACAAGGTCGGGGTCCGCGTTCGTGCGCGTGTAGTGGGCGCGCAGTGTGCCCAGGAACCTCTGCTGGACCGTCCAGGGCACCACCTCGTCGGCCTCGCTGTGCAACGCGAGCAGTGGGATTGGGCGGAACGTCGCGAGGTGTGCCGAGGGATCGACAACGCGGACTTTGTCCGCCGGGTGCGTGCTGACGAACGAGCGAGCGGTTGGTGGAAGGCCCGCTTTCTCGGGGAAGTACAGGCCTTCGAGCCAGCCGGTCGTGCCCTCGACGCTCGTGCAGACAAACGGGTGCGGGTCGCACAGGCGTCGCAGCGCGATCATGCCGCCAGCAGACATGCCGCCAATCGCGAGGCGGGCAAGGTCAAACACGCCGCCCCATTCATTGCCCGCGAGGTGCTCGAGGATGGTGTCGACTTCGGCAACGGCCTGCGAGAGGACGTCAAGCGTTGCGGCGGGCTGCTGCATCGCGGGGACAGCACGCTCGCCGTGCCCGGGCAGGTCGATGGCACACGTCGCGATGCCGGCGCGGAGCCAGCGGAGATAGCGGCCCGGGTCCAGTTCCTTGCTCACGGTGCGCCCGTGAAGCCAGAGCACGGTGGGGACGGTGGAATCCCAGTCCGGGTGCGCCAGGAGGACTGGGATATCACCGAAGCGAGTGAGCCTCGCGCGCTGGGCCAGTGCCTGTGGAAACTGGGAGAATCGCTCAATCACCGTGCTTGTCCTGCTTGGCCGGATCGTCCGCGGTAGATTCGGGCCGATGAACAAACGCGAGATACCCCAGCAGCAGTTGGCCGCCGACCATTGGCACAAGCCCGCTCAGGACAAGACCGATCGGGATCCGCTTATGGAACAGTGGATGCCCGAGGAGTGATCGTGAGGCGGCATTCACCGCAAGATGCCCGTAGAAGTGCAGAGCGATGCCTCCCAGTATGGTGACGACAACCAGGGCGATGAGAGTCCATGGGCGGAATCGCTTGCGTGTCTGGGCAGCAGCCGCAAATGTCGCGGCCTCCGCGCGGGGGCGGTACTTGTCCACAAACCTCTTTGCAAGCGCGAATTCGGTCGCGAGCAGCAGGAGAGAGGCAAGGAGCACCGGAATGCCGGGCCCCGGCCCCACGGCCATGAATGCGCCGAGAGCAAGGCCCGTCACGCCGATGACAGCGACGCCGACCTTTCGGGCTGTTGTGAGCGCTCGCCGGGCGATGCGGTCCGCGTCCTCGCCGAGTGGAGAAACGGTCGGGGAGGTTGTCGTTCCGGCGCCCAGCACGAACGCGGCAAGGAAGCCGATGAGGATCGCCGCACCGACAAAGGCGAGCTTCCACAGCATGTGGAGCTCCTCCATTCGGACGTTGGCGGCCGCCAGCGCGTCCTGCACGGTGCTGACGCGCCGGGCGATCATGATCGCGGTGTACACGAGGATCATGGCCAGGCCCAGCTTGAAGTAGCGGAGGCGGTGGAGGAGTGTTGTCAACGCCGGTGCCATGGACCGCACGCAGAGGAGCGCAAAGCAGCCGGCACAGAAGATGAGCCAGGGTTCCCGCGTAAAGGCGTAGCCGGCGGGTACAGCATCGAACGCCAGGAACGCATCAGCAGTCTCGATGAGGATCAGCGGAACGATGAGTCCCGTCACGACGATGCGCCCGCCCTCTTGGGTCACAAGGGTGCTGCCGCCTTTCCGCGAGATGGGAAGCAAGCGGCGGAGGAGGCGGACAATCAGGTTCTTCTCCGGATCCACATTCTCGGTGCGGATGATGACCATGCGGATTGCGGCGAGGAGGAGGAGGAGTGCGAGGACGAATCGGAACCACTCGAATCGATGGATGAGCTCGCCGAACCCGAAGATCATGGCGAAACGGACGATGATCGCGACCAGC
The DNA here is from genome assembly GCA_937858155.1 of uncultured Phycisphaerales bacterium. Lineage (GTDB taxonomy): Bacteria > Planctomycetota > Phycisphaerae > Phycisphaerales > UBA1924 > BJHL01. The sequence goes on from CALLYM010000227.1 coordinate 16,141, forward strand.
GTGCCCCACATGAGCAGGCGGTGGCGGTGGCGTTCCTTGATTCGGGAGTGAGCGAACACAGCCGATATGACAAACACGCTATCGAGCCCGAGGACAAGGGCGACCACGAAGGACGCGAGGTATTGGAGCGTGGCTTCCGGGCCGTCGATGACGCGCCAGTGCCCGGGGTCTTCGTTGACAACGGCGTAGCCCTTATCGAGCCCAGCGCCCAGGAAGTGGTGCTCATACACAAAGTAGACGGCGACATTGAACGCCATTCCAAGGAGCAGGTAGTACGCGGCATAACCGACAGTCCCTGATTCGGTCACTCGCCTGCGGAAGGGGCGCAGCAACCAAAGGTCAAGCCCAACGAGCCCGACGACCAGCACAAACATGGCGATCCAGAGCGGCGTCATGCCTCATCCCGCGTTGCTGTCTGGTCCGATCCTCCGACCCGCATATCCCGTGCTTCATCCTACGGCGACTGATTGGTTGGTTTGGGCGTTGCCAGCAGAGACGCGACAATTCCAGTGGCGAGGGAGAGCACGATGACAGCCAGCGACATCCAAGCGGGAACGTGGACGTGCCAGCCATGCCAGTTGACCATCCATGTTGCAATTTGCCGGAGGAGCGGCACCGCGTTTCCGAGCGTTTCCCACGCAGTAATCCAGGACCCGAGTTTCATGACCACCGCCCCGATGGCCTCGCCGCTCTCCAGGATCATCTTGACGCCAATGAACGCCAGGATGAAGGCCAGCGCGTACTTCAAGCGGTCAAACTTGCCCATGAGAGCGGCAATGGCGAAGTAGAGGCTGCGCAGGCCCAGGATGGCGAAGACATTCGAGGTGAAAACCAGGAATGCGTCGATGTTTTTGCTGATCCCGAAGACCGCGGGGATGGAATCCAGGGCAAACACGACATCCACGACATTGACCACCACGAGTACCAGGAACAACGGCGTCATGGCACGGACCATCTTCGCCGGATCGGTGCGGTCGGGCACGCGGACAAAGAACTTGTCGCCGTGGAATCGGGGCTCCAGGGGCCACACTTTGCGGACGATCTTCGCGGACCAGTGGTGCTCGGCATCGAATTCATCATCGCCACCGGTCACCATGCCCCAGCCGGTGTAGATGAGGAACACGCCCGCGAGAGGTATGAGCCAGTGGAAGCGGGTGAGGAGGACCGTGCCCGCGCCGATCATGATGCCGCGCAGGATGAGCGCCGCGATGATGCCCCAGCCCAGCACGCGGTGCTGGTGCTCCGCCGGGACTCGGAAGTGGAGGAAAATCACAGCGAAGATGAACAGGTTGTCCACGGAGAGGGCGTACTCCAGGAGCCACCCTTGCACAAATATTGCGGCGGCTTCCCGGCCGGACATCGCGGGCTTGTCGGCGTGCGCTGCGCCCATGCCCAGTGTGTGGGAGTTGTACATCCAGTAAAGGACTGGGACAAAGGCAAGCGCGAGGGCTATGCACACGCCCGTCCAGGCGAGTGCTTTGCGCACAGGCACCACCTCGCCCTTCTTGCCCACGGCCTTGGGATTCGCCTGCGCGATCAGGTTCCACTTGTTCGCATCGCCGAGCGTCTTCTTGGCGATCTTCACCATCGAGTCGCCCTCGACCACCGTGTATTCGCGCATCTTCGGGGCCGCGCCGCCACCGGTCAGTTCGGGCGTGCCCGTATGAATCGGCACCTGCTCCGTGCCTGCGAGCGGATCCAACTGCACCCCGCCCTTCGCCGCGGCGTCGATCAACTTCTGATCCGAATTGCTCGGCTTCTTCCCGCCGCTCAGGTCGACGGGCTTAAGCATCCCGCCGTTGTCCTTCATCTGATCGATCGTCGCAGGCGCCGGGGGCACCGGCGCCGCCTCATTCCCCATCGCCAGCTGCTCATGCCCGCTCACGGGGCCCGCGGTCGGCTCCGTCGTCGCGAACTGGCTCCGCACCATGGGGCTCGCGCCTCTGCTCAGCGGTGACGCCGTGCGGCACGGACTGCGCCGCGAACGCCAGGAACGCCACGCAGTCGAGTTTCTGCGCCCGCCCGAGCTCCGTCGCCTACTGGAAGCGTGCGAGCGGCACGACAGAGAAAGCCGCGCCGCAGTGAAGGCCGCGCCTTACGTGCTGCTGCTGCTGCTAAGCGGGATGCGCAGCACGGAGCAGCGATTGCTTGCGTGGTCCGAAGTCGACCTAGACGCGCGCGAAATCCGCCTGCCGGCGTCGCGCACCAAGACAAAGGCCGCGCGCACCATCGACCTGCGAATCTGCCCGACGGCCGTCGACTTGCTCGCGCGGCTGCGGCTGCGCGTGAAGGGCGAGCGGGTGTTCCCCGACTGGACTCCGGGCCGCCTCGAGGTCGCGGTCCGGAGACTGTCGGCGAAGTACGGGGCGCCAGAGTTCACGCCGCACGCGCTGCGGCGATCCTGCGGAACGCTGCTGACGTGCGCGCCGGGCATCTACAACGCGGCATCGTGCTACTTGTCGGCTCGACGGCTCGGCCACGCGGTCGACGTCGCGGAACGCTCCTACCTCGGCGTGCTGACAATCGACGCCAAGGCAACGACGATCGAAGCCGCGGCCGGCATCGAGGACATCGCCCGGCGCATCGCGGGCGGCGACGCGGCAAAGTCCGAGGCGGTGACGGCATGAGCGACGTCGCCAAGGTGTGGCGGCGGTGCCTGCGACTGTGGAAGCCCGATCGGCTGCCGTCCGGCCTGCCGGGGTTTGGCTTCCGCGGCGAGGGCGAGGCCGCAATGGAACACGGCAGACGCCGCACGTTGGCGGCCGGCA
>CALLYM010000228.1 GCA_937858155.1 uncultured Phycisphaerales bacterium
ACGGGGCGTCCGCCGGCACCTTGCAGATCCGGCAGATCTGGCGGACCAGCCGCTGGCACGTCACCGCGGAGAGCGAGTTCGACAGCATGTGCGGCGGCACGCCGAGCTCCAGCAGCGTCTGGATGGCTCCGGCCGCGCTCTGGCCGGCTGGTCTGACGCAGGGCGCGGGAGACCACCTGAGGGACCTGGTTGCCCGGGAGAAGGCGACCTTGACGGTGGAGGTCGGCCTTGGGCTTGGGCTCTCGAGCCTCGCGATGCTGGAGGGGTTGCTTTCAACGGGGTGCTCCGGATGTTCGCATGTCACCATCGATCCGGGGCAGGAGTGGTGCGACCGCGCGGGTGTGCAGGCCATCAGAGAGAGTGGTGCGACTTCCATCACAACCGTTGTGGAGAAGCCCTCGGGCATCGCCCTCGCGCAATTGTGGGACGAGGGGCGGAAGTTTGACGTCGCGTTCGTGGACGGGGCGCACTGGTTCGATTCGGTTTTGGTTGACCTATGCCTTGTGCGGCAGGTCGTGCGCCCGGGTGGGTTGATCGTGCTGGACGATCACTGGATGCCCTCGATCCAGATGGTGCTCGCATTTGTGGTGTCCAACATGGGGTTCTCGCTCGAACTGTTCGACCCCAAGACTCCCGGAGGACGGCTGGTGGCGATCCGCAATACCGATGCACCGGATCGACGGGAGTGGGACCACTTTGCTCCGTTCAGCCGTTCGAATCTGCCGGAATATCCGTGGAAAGCCGGGGCGAGGGTTTCGGCCGGCACCGGTGCCTGAGCACGGCATTGCGAGGGGGCGGCATTCCTACGCTCCGTCGTGCCCGCCATCGCGCCCATCACGCTCTCGTCCAGCCGTCTTGTGCCTTCGCTCACGCCGCAGGTATTGACCAAGCTTTCACAGATCGAGACCGAGGAGCGCCTGCTGGGGGAGTCGCTTGAAGACCCCGCCGTTCTCGTGGACCACAAGAGGGTGCGGGAACTGTCGGTGAAGCGTCAGGCCGTAGCGCCCGTCGCGGATGCCTATCGCACACTGGTGAAGCTCGAGCGGGACGCGACCGAGCTGGAAGAGGCCATCCGGTCGAAGGCAGACCCGGAGTTCGCCGGGCTGGCGGCGGAGGAGTTACCCCGCGTGAAGTCGCAGGCGCAGGCTTTGGTCGCCGACGCCCTTTCCCGCCTGGTCAATGCGGACGACAACCGGATATCGGCAATCATCGTCGAGCTGCGCGCCGGCACGGGCGGCGATGAGGCCAGCTTGTGGGCCCGCGACCTTCTGGAGATGTACCAGAAGTACGCGGGCAAACGCGGGTGGTCCTGCGAGGTGCTGGAACTGACACCGGAACCGGGGGTGGGGGGCGTGCGCAGCGTGACGCTGAGCATGAAGGGCGAGGGCGTGTGGAGCGACATGAACTTCGAGGCGGGAGTGCACAGCGTGAAGCGCGTGCCCGCAACGGAAGCGCAGGGACGGATCCACACGAGCACCGCGAGTGTGGCGGTGCTGCCCGAGCCTGAAGAAGTGGAGCTCAAGATCGACTGGGCCAATGACGTGGAGGAATTCGCTACTCGGGCTCAGGGCCCAGGCGGGCAGAATGTCAATAAGGTCGAGACAGCGTGGCAGGTGCACCACAAGCCGACCGGGATCATCATCAAGATGATGGAAGCCAAGAGCCAGCAGCAGAACCGGGAACGGGCCCGACGCCTGCTCATGGCCCGGCTGTACGAGGCTGAGCTTCAGCGGAAGAAGGCCGAGCGTTCGGCAGCCCGCAAGGATCAGATCGGGACGGGCGGACGGAGCGAGAAGATCAGGACATACCGCTGGAAGGAAGGAATAGTGGCGGATGAACGACTCCCGGGGGAATACCAGCTGCGGGACCTGCTCGCGGGAGAATTCACCACGCTCTTTGGCGACTTACGTGCGAGGGAAACCCAGAGGCGGCTTGGCGACCTCTGATTGAGTGAGTTGCCGGAGAAAGCGTGGTGCAAGTCCGGGCGGACGAATTCCTGGCCTTCAGGTTGTACTATTGCACATGGCCGAGACCATTTTCTCTAAGATCATCCGCGGAGAGATCCCTTGCCATAAGGTGTACGAGGATGAGCACGTCCTCGCGTTCCTGGATATATTTCCGCTCAGCGAGGGCCACACACTGGTCATTCCGAAAGAGCCCGCCCCGACCATCGACCGATTGAGCGATGCTTCCGCAGCGGCGGTGGGGCGGGTGCTGCCCCGCATAGCCCGTGCGGTCATGAAGGCCACGAATGCGGGGGCGTACAACATACTGCAGAACAACGGGGAGGCGGCCCATCAGGCTGTTCACCATGTTCACTTCCATATCATCCCCAAGCTGCAAGACGGATCGGGCCTTGGGATCGACTGGAAAGCGGGCAAGCTCGACACCACGGCGGGGGCGGAGTTGGTGAAACAAGTCGTCGCGGCGCTGCGTTGAAACAGCACAACCGAGTCCGCGTAGGACACTTCCTCCGCGGGGGGACAGCGGGGCACGGGTAAGGTTCGGAGGGAGAGGGTCGCATGGACGCACGGGGTCCAAGTCGCAGCGCAGGCACACAGGAGCACGCGGCACGCGCGCTCCACGCAGATGCCGCGCCAGCTGTCGACCCTGCCGGGGATGAACCCGAGAGCGCGGGGGCGCGGGGTGCCGATATCGCTCCGCCCAAGCCCGCGGTGGGTCATACGCGATGGGAAGTGCTCCGCCACGCTCACTTTCGGAATATATGGCTCGCGGCATTCTTCTCCTGGATCGGCACATGGATGGAGAACACCGGCGTGTCATGGGTCATGAGCCAGGCCACGCTCGCCAAGGAGTGGACGGGCAAGGGATATCCGGCCGCGCCGACGATGATGGCCTGGCATGCGGCTGCGCAATTGGGCCCGACGCTTGTGTTGGGCCTTGTAGGCGGCGCGATTGCCGACCGTGTCAACCGCAAGAAGCTCCTGATCGTGACCCAGGTTCTCCTTATGGCGACCGCGGGTGCACTGTTTGTGTGCGCATGGAAGGGCGTTCTCACCCCGTGGGTGCTCCTGGGCGTCGGATTCGCGTACGGGTGCATCGTGGCGTTCAACATCCCGGCTTGGCAGGTGCTAACGCCACGCCTCGTACCGAAGGAGGAACTCCCAAGCGCCATCATGCTCAACGGCATGATGTTCAACTTGGCGCGTGCCCTTGGCCCGGTGGCGGCGGGCTGGCTGCTGGGTGTAAAGGACGCCACATGGCTGTTCGCGGTCAACACTCTTAGTTTCGTAGGGGTGATCGCGGTCGCGTGCACGACTCCCGATGCGCCGGCACCCCCCAGCCAGGACCGAAGCCATGCGGAAGATGTGAAGGAGGCACTCGGGTATGCGTTCCGCAATACGGGCACGCGTGTGCTCATCCTCGGCATCGCGATCTCCAGCATGCTGAGCACACCCATGCTCCGGATGCTGCCGCTGCTGGTCAGCGAGGTCTACCCCAACTCCCGACTATTCCCTCTGCCGGCCGACTATCAGGAGCTGGCTTATGGCATGCTGCTCGGGTTCATGGGGGCCGGTGCGGTGCTGGGTGGCATCCTCATGCGCCTTGTGCCCTCGTGGTATCCCAGGCACCATCTGGTGCCGTTGTCGGTGACGCTGTGCGGACTGAGCCTTACCGCACTCGGACTCTGCCACGACATGATCATCGCCATGGTGGTCATGGTTCCCGTGGGTGTGTTCTGGATGTGGTCCTTCAACGCAGCGATGAGCGCACTGCAACTCCACGTCGAGGATCGGTTGCGCGGGCGTGTGCTGGCCATTTGCAACGTGATCTCTTTCGGCAGCATGCCGCTCGGGAGCTTCATCGCAGCATGGTCTACAGATGTAGCCGGTCTTTGGACGTCGCACGCGTCGTCTCTGCAGTGGGGTGTGATCGCACCCTCCCTTGCGCTCCTTGGTGTCGGGTTGTGGATGCTGCGCTACCGCACGCCGGAAATCGACAACCTGAGGCCCGGCGACCCTGGCTATGACCGCCGCCCGGGCTGGATGCGAGGCGTATTCGCGACGGCCCACCGGCCCATCCGTGGCGAGTTCGCGTGTCCGGAATGCCACTTTGAGCTTGACGCTGCGCTCGCCCGCAATAGCACGTTCGTCTGCCCGGAGTGCGGTACGCAGAGCACGAGCGAACAATCCCGGCGTCCGAGGTGACGCTGATTCCAGCCCGGGCTGGTCAGGCCGCCGCCCTCTCCTCAGCCGACGCCGGCTCAAGGACCGATTCGACGGTGGCGAGCATGACCTCCACGGTGCGACGGATCTCATCCATGGTCACCTGGGTCCGCACTTGGCGCGCGACCTGTCCGCTCAGCGTGAGCAGCGTTGCCTGCGCAACGGCTTCTTCCGACGCCTGCAGGGCCGGGACGTACAACTCCAGCTTCACTGGCTCGCAGAACCGGATACCGATGTCGTGCACGGCGCCGCGGAAGTGGGTGCACCTCACCACCTCGCCCTTGATCTTCAGAATGATCTTCCTGTCACGCCCGACAAGCGCGAGCGAGCATGCTGAACCCTGGTGCACGAAGTTGGGGTGCATGATGCCCAGCCCGCCGTTGGAAACATCCCGCACGCTCAGCACGATCGGAGGCGAGTTGCCCCCCGGGTTGGCAAAGCTGCCTACGACGGTGAAGCCGGCGGGCAGTCCGAGGCGGGTCGACTTGCGTTTGTTGGCGACGTCAGAAGTTTCTTGAGCACCGAGTGCATGCGACAAGTCGTCCCGCTGAGTCGCGGAGGCGCGGGCGGGCTTGGCTGAAGGCGGTGGATGCGGCACGACCAATGCTCCCGTGCAAGCGACAAGAGAGCATCGTGCGTGCAGGTGAATTAGGTGAGGACCACCAGTAATGCACCCCACGCATTCAGGTGGGGTGTCGTCCGGAAATACCCTTTGTGGTGCTCACAACTCTCTTCAACAGCCATCATTGCCCAGATCAAGGGATTCAAACACGTGAGCGGTTCGCCTGACGCTAGACCTTGAATTCGCCCGGGTCCGTGTTCCGGCCGGATGCACAAGCCTGTCCCAGATCGTCCACTGTGGCCATCATGATCTCTACGGTGCGTCGGACCTCCACCATTGGGTCCTGGTTTCGTACCTGTCGAGCAACCTGCCCGCTCAGCACGAGCAGCGCGGCCTGAGCAACCTGTTCCTCAGAGGTCTGCAGGGCGGGGATGAAGAGTTCCAGCCGGACCTCTTCGTCGAACTTGATTCCGATATCGTGCACGCTCCCCCGTACATGCGTGCAGCGCACTACCTTGCCTTTGAGTTTGCACAGGATTGCCTTGTCCTTCCCCACGATCGCGAGGAGGCAGGAGGAGCCGGGGTGTACAAATGATCCGTGGAGGATTCCCATGCCACCATTGCTGATATCCCTGGTGGTCAGGATCATCGGTGCCGAGTTTCCGCATGGATACACAAATGTGCCAACAACCGTGTATCCAGCGGGCAGCCCCATGCGAGCCGCTCGGCGCTTTGACGTTGCATCGACGGCATCTGATTGCCGGGAGAGCGATTCCGCGAGGCCCTTTGCCGCCTCGTCCGTGATGCGAAGTGACTTGACTGGTGCGACTTGCTTCGACATGCACTCCCCCTTCCGCCGTGCGCTCAGGTGGGAATTTCACCGGAGCACTGCGAACATCGGGGTTGCGTCGCGAGTAGTTGTGAATTCAGTACTTAGATGTACATAATCCCCAAGAATGCGGTATCTGCGCTGGGTGTGCGATGCCGTAACTTGGGGAGGGCTTGGGCTTACCTGACCTTTGAGACTAGCGTTATCCCACCATGCAGCCAAGGCGACCAACCCGACCAGTGTTCATTGGCGATGCCCGGACGGGGATATTCCAAGTTGGGGGCGGATTACCGGGGCGTGACGGTGTGCCGACCTCGCCGGCACCCGTTTCCGTGCAGACGATGACGGCGGGGTACACGCACGACATTGATGCGTGCGTACGCGAGATACACAAGCTGTCTGCCGCGGGCGCGGACATGGTGCGGGTCGCTGTGCCGGAGAAGAAGGACACCGACGCTCTTCGCCACATCCTGCCGCAGGTGCAGGTGCCAATCGTCGCGGACGTGCACTTTCACTTCCAGCGGGCGCTGGAAGCGGTAGAGGCGGGGGTGCACAAGATCCGGCTGAACCCGGGCAACATCCAGGACCGCGAGCAGGTCGTCGAGGTGATACGCGCCTGCAAGGCAGCAAACCACGGCAAGGGCATCCCAATCCGCGTCGGTGTCAACGAAGGCTCGATCATTGAACGCAAGGACAAGCAGAAGCGGATGAAAGAACTGGGCGCGGTTTTCAGCAACCATGCGCACGGGTACCTGCTGGCGATCATGATCGCGAAGCTCGAGGAGTACCTCGATATTTTCTACGAGGAAGAATTCCACGACATCTGCATCAGCGCCAAGAGCATGGACGCTGCGATCGTCGTCGATGCGTACAGCGAGATCAGCAAGCGGTTTGAGCACCCGCTGCACCTGGGCGTGACGCACGCAGGGCCCAAGGAAACCGGGTGCATCCGCAGCATCGCGGCGTTGTCGGCACTCCTCTGCAACGGCGTGGGCGACACAATCCGTATTTCCTACGCCAACGACCCCGTGTACGAAGTGCAGGATGGCCTGGAGCTGCTCTGGAGCCTGGGGCTGCGCACACGGAAAGGCGTCGACCTCATCGCGTGCCCGACATGCGGCCGAATCCAGGTCGACCTCTTTACGCTCGTGCAGGACGTCCGAAAGGCGCTCGAGGAAAAGGTCACCGTGCCCATGAAGGTCGCGGTCATGGGCTGTATCGTCAACGGCCCTGGAGAGGCGGAGGGCGCGGACGTCGCGGTTTTCGCGGGCGATCGGCGCGGCATCATTTACGTGCAGGGCCAGAAGGTTGCGAATGTGCCAGAGCCGGAAATCCTTGAGCGCTTGCTCGCAGAGTGCCTGGCGTTCCAGGACAGGGTGATGCAGGGCGCGGCGAAGCTTGGGGAGAAGAAGGTGGACATCATCCCACCTGACCCCGTCGGCGAACTGGGCAGCGGGTGGGAAAAGATCGCCGCGGGGATGGTGACGCAGGCCGGAGGCCAGCCAACGAAGCTGACGGTGGGCAGGACGTGAGCTGCATGCCCGGTCCAGTGCATCGATCACTCGCGGACCGCGTGTGGCGTACCGGCGGCGCGTGGGCGGTAGATGTGCTGGCGTGGTCGCTCGGATGGGCTTGGGTACGTGAAGAGAATCCAGCGCTCGCCGACGCCCGGGAGCGGGCCATCGCGGACTTGGAGCGCATGCGCCGCGAGCCGGTGGCGCTCGCTCGCCCCGTCATCGTCCTGAACGGGTACCACGCGTGGTCGGGGGTCGTGGAGAGCATCCGGCTACGCGTCGCAGCGGTCACAAGCGGCAACCCGCACGACTTCCTCGCGATTTCGTTCATGGACTGCACGAGTTTCCAATCCCACCGGGCGCGCGTCGTGCGGGAGGCGGGCAGCTGGGCCGGCGGGGGTGATGTCGACGTCATTGCGCATTCCATGGGCGGTCTCATCGCCCGGTACTGCGCCCGTACGGATCACGAGGACGGGCACGCACTGAGGGCGAACCGGATCATCACGCTGGCGACTCCGCACCGCGGTGCGATTCTGGCGAAGTACCTCGCTCCAGACTCCGCGGCGCGGGATATGCGAGCGGGCTCCCCCTTCCTGCGGTCGCTAGACGCGGCGCCGACTGCATCGGCTCGCCTGCTCCCGTTCGCGCACCTGAGGGACCCGGTGGTGGGAGCGAAAAACGCGGCACCGCCGTCCGAACTGCCCTACTGGTGCAGTGGTTCGCGTGTGCTTTCGCACTTTGCGATTGCGCACAACCCCGTCGTCGTCGCGGCGATCGCCCGCGAACTGCGGGGCGAGCCGCCGCTGTTCGAATGGCGGGTGAGCGCACCACCTCGCAACTAGACAAGTCCGAGCCCGTATCCTGCCCGGTATGGCCCTGGAAACAGACGATGCCATTTGCCTTCGCTGCTGGGACTGGTCTGAGACCAGCCAGACCGCGTGGTTCTTTGCCCGTCGATTGGGCTTGGTGCGGAGCGTTGCCAAAGGCTCCAAGCGTGAGCATTCACGGTTCTCGGGGGGCATCGAGCCGCTCACCCGCGGCGAGATCATCGTCAGCACGCGGAAGATCGAGCGGGACCCACAGGCCCTCGCAACGCTCGCGTCGTGGGACCTGATGGAGATGTTCCCCGCGGTGCGGCGGAATCTCTCCGCGTTCTACGCGGGCCATGCGATGCTGGACATCATCCAGCACTCCCTCACGGACGGCGACCCTCACCCCGCGCTGTTTGACAAGCTGGTAACTTGCTGCCGGATGCTGAGCGATCTGGAAAGCACTAACGACCGCGCGGTCCTGCTGCTCGCATGGGCAGCGCTCGCTGAGACCGGCCATGCGCCGGAACTTCAGCGTGACGTGCGATCCGGCCGCGAATTCGAAGTGGGGGAACCCACATATGCATTCTCGCCCACGCTCGGCGGATTGACCAGGGACGGGGATCCCGGCACCCCGGGTCCAACCTGGCGCGTGCGGGCTGAGACGGTCGTTGCGTTGCGGGACACCGCGCGAGGCGGGGTAGCTCCCGGGACCGAGCACGTCACGATTGTCCGGGCCGCGAGCCTGATCCTGATGCACTTCCGGGAGGTGTTTTCCTGCGATCCCGGCGCGGTCCGAGCGTGGCTCGACCGGCACCGGTAGTCTTTACACCGCCGGAAGCATGCGCCCCACGGTCGTGGGCTTCATCGGGAATGCCTCGCACAGATCGCGCAGGTCCTTGAGCGTGACGCGAGAGACCTTCTCCAGCTCCTCTTCCAGCGACCAATATCGATGGAGGTAGGTATAAAGCCTGCCCAATCTGTGCATGCGGTCGTGGGGGCGTTCTGCGCCAAGCGTCGTGCCCGTGACGATCTTGGGGAGCAGGCGGTCGATGTCGTCCTGCGTGAGCGACGAAGCGAGCCCCTTGAGTTGCCCGTCGACGATCGACCACACCTCTTCGATGCGCGACGGCTCGCACGATGCGTACACAAAGAACTCACCCGAGCCGTCGTGCGGGTCGTAACTTGCCTGTGCTTCCTCCGCGATGCCTGGTTCGACCAGGGACCAGTGCAACCGGCTGTTGTCGGGCAGGCCCAGGACCTGCGCAAGCAGCGCGGCGGCGTAGCGTCGGTCATCCTCGAACGCGGGCGCCTTCATGAGCGCAAGAACGTAGCCCCGGTTGACCTTGTCGCTGCGGAGTTCCAGCGTGCCACCACCAACCGCCGGGGCGGTGCTGTCGCGCCCCGCGCGTGTGCGTTGCCACGCGCCGCAGAGCCTTTCAACATCCTCCACGCAGCGGTCAAAGTCGAGTTTGCCCGCGAGGGCGACGATCGTGTTGTCGGCGGAGTAGCGTGTGTCGAAGTAGCCTTGCATCGCGTCGCGTTGCATGGCGGTGATGGTGTCGGGCGTGCCGAGAACACGGTGCCCCATCGGGTGCGCGGCAAAGTGCTTCTCGATGGTCGCTTCGTAGAGCCTCCAGAACGGGTTGTCCTGGTACATGGCGATTTCTTCGAGGATGACGCCTTTTTCCGTATCGAAGTCGGCCTGGCGGAGGGCCGGGCGCATCATCCGGCTCAGGAGGTCCAGCCCCTCGGGCAGGGCCTCGGGCAGCAGGTGCGTGTAGAAGCACGTCATCTCGTTCGAGGTGTACGCGTTGCTGCGGGCACCCAACGCGTCGAAACGCCGGTTCAGTTCGTGCGCATCGATGTCATTCGTGCCCTTGAACATCATGTGTTCGAGGAAGTGGGAGACCCCCATGAGCGGCGTGGCTTCGTCTCGGGCGCCGGTGCGGACAAAGAAGCCCGCCGCGGTCGTCTGCGCGGCGGCGTCCACATCCGCGAGGATGGTGAGGCCGTTGTCGAGCGTGTGGCGTTGGAAACCCATGCATCCTCCGTGACATGTTCCCCGCGAGCGCTAACCCGCACGAGGGAAGTGAATTACTTCTCCGCGTACTCACTCACTGCCGGGCAGGTGCACACGAGGTTGCGGTCGCCGTACGGATTATCGACCCGCCCAACGCTGGGCCAGAACTTGTGGGAGCGTGTCCAGGGCGCGGGGAACGCGGCCTGTTCGCGCGGGTAGGGGTGTTTCCAATCGGTGGCGCTGACGACGTGCATGGTGTGCGGCGCGTTCTTCAGCGGGTTGTCGAGCTTGCCCATCTCGCCGCGTTCGATGGCAGCGATTTCCCTGCGGATCGCGATCATCGCGTCGCACAGGCGGTCCAACTCGCCCTTGCTCTCGCTCTCGGTGGGCTCGAACATGAGCGTGCCGGGCACGGGCCAGGACATGGTGGGGGCGTGGAAGCCGTAGTCCATGAGGCGTTTGGCGATATCGTCGGGCTTGATGCCCACCGACTTATCGAACGGGCGGATGTCCAGGATGAACTCGTGGGCGCAGCGTCCGTTCTTGCCTTTGAAGAGCACCGGGTAGTGAGCTTCGAGGCGCTTTGCCATGTAGTTGGCGTTCAGTATCGCGATTTGCGTCGCACGCTTGAGCCCCGCCGCGCCCATCATCGCGATGTACATCCACGAGATAAGGAGGATCGACGCCGACCCGTACGCCGCGCTGCTCACGGGTCCAATCGCCTTCCCGTACGTATCACCGGGGCCCACGCCCGCGACGGGCGCCTGCACCGGGTGCCCCGGCAGATACGGCGCAAGATGCTTCGCAACGCCGATGGGGCCCATGCCCGGGCCTCCGCCGCCGTGGGGGATGCAGAATGTCTTGTGCAGGTTGAGGTGGCAAACGTCCGCGCCGATAAAGCCCGGGCTGGTGAGGGCGACCTGGGCGTTCATGTTGGCCCCGTCCATGTAGACTTGCCCGCCGCGCTCATGCACAGCGCTGATGGCGTCACGGATGCCCTCTTCGAACACGCCGTAGGTGCTCGGGTACGTCACCATAAGCGCCGCGAGGTTGTCCTTGTGCTGCTCGGCCTTTGCCCTCAGGTCATGCAGGTCGATGCTGCCGTCCGCGAGGTTCTTGACGACCACGACCTCAAAGCCCGCGCACACGGCGGACGCGGGGTTTGTACCGTGGGCAGACTCAGGGATGAGGCAGATGTTGCGGTGTCCTTGGTTGTGGGCGCGGTGGAACGCGCGGATGACCGCGAGCCCTGCGTACTCTCCCTGCGCGCCAGAGTTGGGCTGCAGCGAGACCGCCGCGAAGCCGGTGATCTCCGCCAGCCACGCCTCGAGGTCTTTGAACAGCCTCGCGTAGCCCTTGGTCTGCTCGCGCGGCGCAAAGGGGTGGAGGTTGCCGAACGCTTCCCATGTCACCGGGATCATCTCGCTCGTCGCGTTGAGTTTCATCGTGCATGAGCCAAGCGGGATCATGCTGTGCGCAAGCGAGAGGTCGCGGCCTGCGAGGGTGAAGATGTATCGCAGCATTTCGTGCTCGCTGTGGTAGGAATTGAAGACCTGGTGCGTGAGGTACCCGGACTGACGGGTGAGCCCCGCGGGGAGGGTGATGCCCGCCTCCGCCAGCAGCGAGTCGGCACTGAATGCGCCGTTTGTTGCAACGCCCTCAGAAAAACACTCGATCAGCGCCGCGATGTCCGCCCGTGTGGTGGTCTCGTCGCACGAGATGCCGATGGTTCCGTCACCGAAGTCACGCAGGTTCATGCCCCGCTCCGCCGCGGCCGCGATGACGCCGGTGTGCCCGTCCGCAGGCCGGACGCGGATCGTGTCGAAGAACACGGGCGTGAGCACCTCGTGCCCCAGGCGCTTCAGTCCGGTCGCCAGGACCGCCGCGAACGCGTGTGCGCGGCTCGCGATCCTGCGAAGCCCTTCTGGCCCGTGGTACGACGCGTACAGCCCGGCCATGATGGCAAGGAGCGCCTGCGCGGTGCAGATGTTGCTCGTCGCCTTTTCACGCCGGATGTGCTGCTCGCGCGTCTGGATCGCCATGCGGAGGGCCGGGTTGCCGTGCGCATCCTTGCTCACGCCGATGATGCGCCCGGGGAGTTTGCGGATGTACTCGCCCTTAGTGGCGATGAAGGCAGCGTGCGGGCCCCCGAAACCCATGGGTACGCCAAACCTCTGGGCGCTCCCCACGGCGATGTCCGCCCCAAGTTCCCCGGGGGGTGTAAGCAGTGTCAGAGCAAGAAGGTCGGTCGCCATGACCACGAGCGCGCCCGTGGTGTGCGCCGCGCTGATGACAGAGCGATAGTCCTCCACGCGTCCGTCGGTCGCCGGGTACTGCAGCAGAATGCCGGCCACGTCGGGCGTGAATACCGCCTTCGCGGGGTCCGCGACCACCAGCTTGAAGCCAAGGCCGTCCGCACGCGTCTTTACGACGCCAATGGTCTGAGGGTGGCAATCGGCCGCGATAATGAAAGTCTTGCGGGCATCGTCGTGGATGGCCACGCACATGCTCATCGCTTCGCCCGCGGCCGTCCCTTCGTCCAGCAGGCTCGCGCCCGCAAGGGGCAGGCCCGTGAGATCGCTCACCATTGTCTGAAAGTTGAGCAGCGCCTCAAGCCTGCCCTGGGAAATCTCGGCCTGGTAGGGTGTGTACTGCGTGTACCAGCCCGGATTCTCAAGCACATTCCTCAGGATGACGCCCGGCGTCAGCGTGCCGTGATACCCCATGCCAATGAAAGACTTGGTGATCCTGTTCTCTCCGGCGTACGAGGACAGGATGCGCAGCGTCTCATGCTCGCCGCGGGGCACATCGGGCAGGCCGACGAGGTTGAGCGGTCGGCGCAGGGCAATCGCCTCCGGCACGGTCGCGTTCGTGAGTTCGTCCAGCGACGAAAACCCCAAGACCTGAAGCATGGCGGCGATGTCCGCTTCGTTGGGGCCATTATGACGGTGAACAAACGTGTCCGAGGGGTTCAAAACCGAAACGTGTGAAGTCATTGAACGGGCACCGTTTGAGGTGGGCGAAGGTGTTGGAACGGCAAGAGTGGGGGTCTGAGGGGTTGTCATAGTGGTTCCAGAATGCAAGGCCCTTATCGTAGGTCCGATGCAATGCCCGATGTCGTGATCGCAGCCGCTTCCAGCACGCAATCCGCTCGTCACACGCCCTGTAGCGCCGCCGCCGGACCACGCGAACAATCACCCGCAGGGCTGTTCGTTCTGGTATGCTCTGCCACCGTACCTGGAGACTGCTCGTGCTCATGAAGCTCCCCTTCGCCATCACCGCCGTCCTGTGCTTCCCCACGCTCGCGGACGACGCCGTGACTCCGCACCATGCTCCCACCTCCACCGAGGTGCTTCGGCCGTACGCGCTGCGGTACCAACAGCATATTTTCTCGCTCGCAGACCCGATCATGGAAGGGCGTGCTCCGGGCACCAATGGCAACCGGATGGCTGCGAACTACATCGAGTTTTACTGGAAACAGGTGGGGCTGCCCCCGGCGTTTACGACGCCCGATGAACCCGGACCGGACGCGGATGACGACGCGAAAGCCATCGCCGCCGCGGACGGTGAGCCCGGTTCAAAGACGTACCGCCAGGTTTTCCTCGCGCCCGCGTCCCGTCGCCCGGGTGATTCTGTAAAGCTGGAGAAGCAAGAACTTTCGTTCACGGGAAGCCAGCCCTTGAAGCCAGGCCGGGACTTCAATGTGCTCGGGTATTCCGCCAGTGGGAGCGTGTCAGGGCCGATCGCGTTTGTCGGGTATTCCATCGAGGAGGGAGGCGAGGACTACACCTCCTACCCCCTCGTGGGCGAGGAAGGCAGCAAGAAGGAAGTGGACCTTACCGGCAAAGTAGCTCTTGTGCTGCGGTTTGAGCCCATGGACGAGCATGGCAAGAGCAAGTGGAGTGACGCACGCTGGTCGCCCGCCGCCGGCTTGGACGGAAAGCTCAAGGCAGCAGCCACGCGTGGCGCCGCCGCGATTGTCGTTGTGAACCCTCCGGGTGCGGACGACCCTCGTACCACCAAACTCGACGATCTTTCTCTCGCTGGTCGGTCGCCCCTCAAGGTTCCCGTTGTCATGCTGTCGCAGGACGCCGCAGACGCGCTTGTCAAGGCCGCGGACCCGCAGGGCCGCTCGCTCATGGACCTTCGCACGTGGGCCGACGAGCACGGCGGCGTTCTCGATCTTCCGAAAGCTCGCGTTTCGTTCGACGTCACCATCACCAAGATTCCCCTTGTGACCGACAACGTGGGCGCGGTCTTGGAAGGCGTGGGGGAGTTGAAGAATCAGTACATCGTGGTCGGCAGCCACTACGACCACGTGGGCTATGGGTACTTCGGCTCCCGTGACCCTGATCCAAGGGGCAAACTCCACCCCGGCGCGGACGACAACGCGAGCGGTACCTGCGGCAACCTGATCGTCTCATCCCGCCTGAAAGATGCGTGGAGCGAACTCGGCGACACGCCGAGGCGCAGCATCCTGTTCCTCGCGTTCTCAGCGGAGGAAAGCGGGCTCATCGGCTCCAAGTTCTACACCAAGCACCCGATCGTGCCGCTTGGACAGCACGCCCTGATGATCAACATGGACATGATCGGCCGCCTGGATCCTGAGAAGGGTCTGGAGCTGGGCGGTGTACGCACCGCCGTTGGTCTTGAAGATTGGCTCAAGCCCTACGTCGACGACGCGGGCTTCAGCATCGCGCCCAAGCCCAGCGGGCTGGGTCCGTCGGACCACGCTTCGTTCGCAAGCGCGGGCGTCCCGGCGCTGTTCTTCTTCACGGGCCTTCACAAGCAGTACCACATGCCCACGGATACGCCCGATCTCATCAACGTCGACGGCGCGACGCAGGTCGCGGACCTCGCGTACCGCGTGGCGCTCGACGCTGCCCTCCGCCCTGAGCCCTTCCAGTTCACGACCGCAACGGGGCGCGACCCCACGAAGGAGTCCGAGGAGGAAAAGAAGGACGACCAGACGCAGGGCTCCGTGGCGGGCGTGGGTGTTCGGTTTGGTATTGCTCCGGGCGACTACAGCGGCAACGACGGCGTGGTGGTGGGTGAAGTATTCCCCGACCTGCCCGCAGCAAAGGCGGGCCTCAAGGAAGGTGACCGCATGATCCAATGGGGAGAGACACCGCTGACGGATGTCGAGTCGTGGATGCCGATGCTCACGAAACACAAGCCCGGGGACAAGGTGACGATCAAGTACGTCCGCAAAGTGGATGGTGCAGACCACGAATTCACGACAGAAGCGACGCTTGTTGCCCGCCGTAGCGGCCCGCAGTAAGCGTGGTGAGTACTTGCGAAGTGGCCTCGGCAGCACAATGTGATCGGTGCGGTCTAACTCTGCGCGCAATGGTGGCGGTCTTGCGTGAGTTCAGCGGCCGCCGCTGCGGTGGGTTCATACCGGCAAAGAAAACGCCCCGCGGGGATCGCGGGGCGTTCGTGAACTAATGGTTGCCGGCGTGAAGGCCAGCCCTTACTTGAAGCGGATCTTGTCCGTGCCCATCGCGCCGTGGTCGTCCATACCGCCCCTGGTCGGGCTGGGCTTGCCACGCTTGCCGGAAGAGGTCTCCTCTTCCGGTGCGCCCACGCCACCGCCTGGGGCCGCGCTGGTGTCGCCCC
>CALLYM010000229.1 GCA_937858155.1 uncultured Phycisphaerales bacterium
AATATCTCTGGATCGGCTGTTCCGATTCCCGCGTCCCTGCCACCGAAATCGTCGACCTCGATCCGGGCGAGATGTTCGTTCACCGCAATATCGCCAACCTCGCCCCGCCGCAGGACGCCAATTATCTCTCCGTTCTGCAGTTCGCGGTCGATGTCCTGAAAGTGCGGCACATTCTGGTCGTCGGCCATTACGGCTGCGGCGGCGTGCACGCCGCGGTGCATAACAAGACCAGCAGCATGGTCGATCACTGGCTGCATCCGATCCGCGAAACCGCGCGCGAGCATCAGCACGAGCTCGACCGGATCGAGCACGATCACGACAAGCTGAACCGGCTTTGCGAACTGAACGTCATCCAGCAGGTGCGCAACGTCTCGCGCGACGTCATCGTGCAATCCGCCTGGAACCGCGGCCAGAAGATTTCGGTACACGGCTGGGTCTATTCACTCGCCAACGGCCTGGTGAAGGATCTCGAAGTCACCGTCCGCAACGCGGCGGACGCCGAAAAGCTGTAAGACTATTTTTTCGTAAAGGTGAAACGGCACGGGCGGCCGCTGGTGCGATTGCCCGTTCCCTTCCGGCCTTCAAATTTTCCCACGACGTCGAAATTCACCGGCGACCCGGCGTTGACGTTGTTGAGATTGTATTTCGGATTGCCGGCAAGACCTTTCACATTCATCGCGGCGTTGCCGTCGGCGCCGATCGTACCGGTCAACGTCATGGACGGCGCCTCGCCCACTTTGCGAAACTGGCCATGGATTTCCGCTCCCTTGACGGTCGCCGGATAGTGAAACGTGTAGCCCTTGGCTTCCTTCGCGTCCGTCATCCAGGCTGTCGTCATGGCTTTGTCGAGTTGTTCACCACTGATTTTCCGCCCTGCCATCAGCGGCGAACGAACATTGGCGTACATGCTGTCGAGCAGGGCGTTGATGTTCTGGTCCCACTCCTTGCTGGGGCCGTTCCGCGCCATCTGCTCGCTGGCGCCCTTGTAGTCCCCAACCTGCACCATGTCGGCGTGGATGCCGGCCCACGCGAGGGTGTCGGCCAGGAACATTTCTTCCATGTACATGCCCGGGAGCGAGACGGGAGCCCCGTCCTGGGCGATGACCTCATCCGCGTACGAACCCAGCATGAGCTCGGTCGTGCCGTACGCGTCCGCGAACAGGTGCACTTTCTTGTCCGCACGCCGCACTTCCGTGATGGCGGCGCCCAGTTCCTCGACCTGCGACGCACCCAGCTCGGCGTCCTTGAGGCGGAGCACCAGCCCAGCGTAATTGTCGTCGTCGGCCACGCGGTCGATGGCGGTCAGATAGTCGTGCAGGGTGTGTTCCTTCCCCGGGCCGAATAGCCACGCGAGTTCGTTGGGCCGCTCCGTTGGCGCACCCTCGATCTCGATCATCGCGACCCGAGCCTTGGTGGAGTCGCCGTCCGCCCATGCGGGGAGTGCGGAGCCGGCGAGCAAGGCGAGCGAAAAGACGGCGGGGACGCGGGTGTGCATGTGGATTTCCAGTATCAGAACGTGCGGACGATCACTGAGAATACGCATAGAGCGGACGGCGTTGTTCGATATTCCTGAAGGGGCACTTCGCCGTCAAGTTCCTCGAACATTCCCGAAGAGCTGGATGTGCAGACGGGGGCAGTAACGCCACCCTCGCGCGACGCACTCCCGAACGATCCAGTCCGTCGTTTCGGGCTTGGGCGGAACGACCCCCTCCGGCATGAGCAATACGTCCTCCTTGTTCCATCCGGCCAGGCGTGAAAGCAGGAGGTCGATCTCCCTGAGGTCCGCCGGGTCCGCTACCACGAACTTCAACTGTCTTTCCGCGTACTCATCGATCAGGGCCTGCAGGGCCGGCACATTGATCCTGCGAGCCTCGTGCAGGGCCGTCCACTCCCCGCTCGGGTCTCTTGGATCGTTCCGCGGCGTTGAGTTGGCGAGCTTGGGGCTGATGCTCATCAGGTTGCACGCGACCGCGCGGGAGACAGTCCCCGCCGTTTCTATCGTGATATGCCGCCCCTGCGCCCGCAGCCCGTCGCACAGCACGTCCAGGTGCTTGAAGATCATCGGCTCACCGCCGGTAACCACCACGTGCTTTGCGCCGCTCGCGACGCACGCCGCTACCAGCGCCTTCACGTCTTGTGCCTCGCCATCCGGTGTCCAACTCGCATAGGGCGTATCGCACCACGCACACCGCAGGTTGCACCCGCCGAGACGGATAAAGTGGCTGGGAACACCCGCAAGCTTTCCCTCCCCTTGCAAAGACGTGAACGATTCCGAGATGGGCAGGCGTACGTCCATGGTGTCTCACGCGTACCGCGTAGGGTCCGCTACTCCGGCTTCCTCGAATCCTCGACGGCGGAGCAGGCAGGAATCGCAGTGCCCGCATGCGAGGGCTGCGCCGCCGGAGCTTACAGGGTCATAGCACGAGTGCGTGAGAGAAAAGTCCACCCTCAACGAAGCCCCGAGCCGGATGATCTCCGACTTGGGCAGCTTGGCCAAGGGTGCGCGTACGCGGAAGTGCACTGATGCATCCTCCACACCGGCCTTTGTCGCCAGGTTTGCAGCCCGCTCAAACGCGTTGAGGAATTCAGGCCGGCAATCCGGGTATCCGGAGTAGTCCACGGCGTTGACGCCGATGTAGATGTCCCGCGCGCCGACGACTTCGGCGTGCCCCGCCGCTAGTGACAGAAATGTGAGGTTCCTTGCCGGTACGTACGTCACCGGGATGTGGGCGGGCCCGCCCAGCGCGTCCTTGGGCACCGGGATGTCCCCAGTAAGCGCCGACCCTCCCACGGAACGGAGGTCGATCCGGATGGTGATGTGAGCCGCAGCGCCCAGTGCCGCCGCTACCGCCGCTGCAGCCGTCAACTCGCTGCGGTGCCGCTGGCCGTAGTCAAAGGACACGCAGTGCGCCGCGAACCCGTCCCGCGCCGCGCACGCCAGGCACGTCGCCGAGTCCAGGCCCCCCGACAGCAGCACCACCGCCCGTGGTTGCTCCGAGACTCCTTCCTTCACGCCTCACCCCGCTTCCGCAGTACGCACGCGTGGGGCTGTTTCTCCACGCACATCTTTCGTTCGTAGTTGGTGCCGACCGTCTGCCCTTCCCCCACCCATTCCGGCGCGGTGAACGGCGCCAGTTCAAACGGAGCATCCGGCAACGCCAATCCCTCGCTGTTCTTCGTGTCCCGTGCCGAGCCCGCCGTCGTCCAGCGTGCAAAGTGCTCCATATCCCATGCCCACAGTTCGTCGTGGTCCGTCACGACGCGCAGCTCACCATTCGGCGTGAGTGTCCGCCACGCTTCCGCAAGGAATCGGTCCTGCACGACGCGGTTTTTGTGGTGTTTGGTCTTGGGCCACGGATCGGAGAAGTAAAGGTGGATCACCCGGAACGTTGCACGCGGGCACCGCCACCGCAGGAAGTCCCCGGCGTCTGTGTGCAGCATGCGCACGTTCACCCTTCCCGCGCGACGCAGGCGGTCCGCGGTGTACATGTAGAACTCGCGGGCCCATTCAATCCCGAGGTAGTTCACGTCGGGCGAGCGGGCCGACTGCTCCATGATGAACGTGCCCTTCCCGCAGCCGATCTCAAGTTCCAATGGCCTTGCGTGATGCTGAAACCATCCTGTGGTCCGCAGGAACCCGGCCGTCGCGTTGGTCATGGCCTCGTCCGGCAATGGCGGGTATTCCGCCACGGAGAGCGCAATAACGCCCGGCGCGTCATCCAGAGTCTTTCCATGGCCAAGGTCAAAGGACATTCGTGCGAGGGTATCGTTCCGGTATGGACCGCGTGGCACTCATCACCGGGGCGGGCTCGGGAATCGGCAGGGCCATCGCCCGGTCCCTTTCCGCCCAGGGCTACCTCCTGGCTCTTGTTGGCCGCCGTGAACAGAGGCTCAGTGAAACGGCGGCGCTCTGCACAACCGCCTGCGAGTACATCCTGGCCGACCTGTGCGATGCCGCCGCTGCCGCCCGGGTCGTTGACGACACAGTGAGCCGTCTCCGTCGGGTAGACGTGCTTGTGAATAATGCAGGCTGGTCGCCGCCCGCCGCCATCGGCGCGACGACGCCCGAGATCGCACGCGAGGTGTTCGCTCTGAACGCCGTGGCTCCGTGCGTGTCCATTGCGCGGGCGTGGCCTGTCTTTGAGCGCCAGTTCCGAGAATGCGGCACGGGGGGCGTGGTTGTCAACATCTCGTCCCTGGCGGTGCTCGATCCCTTCGACACGCTCTACGCGTATGCCGGGGCCAAGGCGGCGCTCCATTCCTTTACTCTGTCCGCGGCCAGGCAGGGTGCGTCTATGGGAGTGCGCGCCTTTGCGATCGCCCCCGGTGCGGTCGAGACTGAGCTTCTGCGGTCAATCGCGGATGAGAGGGTGTTGCCGCGTTCCCGCGTTCTGTCTCCACAAGTCATTGCTGCGGTCGCCCTTGATTGCATCCGCGGGGCTCGCGATCGCGACAACGGCGGAGTCATCTGGGTGCCAAGCCCATGACTCCACGGCAACGGTTTCAACGTACAGTGCACGATGCCACCAATGTTCCGCAAGGCTCTGATCGGCATGGTCCACGTTGGCGCACTCCCCGGTTCGCCCACGGGCGCACGGAACTTGCACGACATTGTCCTCCGCGCAGCCGCGGAGGCCCGCATCCTCGCTGACGCGGGATTCGATGCCGTGATGATCGAGAACATGCACGATCGGCCCTACGCCACAACCCACGGTCCTGAAACAACCGCGGCGATGACGGCGGTGGCCCTCGCCGTGCGGGAAGTCATCGCTGATCTACCGCTGGGCGTTCAGGTACTGAGCAATGGTGAGCGTGAGGCACTAGCGGTTGCTCTTGCTTGCGGGGGTGCGTTCATCCGGTGCGAGAACTTTGTCTTTTCCCACGTGGGTGACGAGGGCCTGATGCCCCGGGCAGCCGCGGGAGACCTGCTGCGGTACCGACATGCCATCGGGGCCCAGCACATTCAGATCTTTGCGGATGTGCAGAAGAAGCACGCGAGCCACGCGATCACCGCAGACATGGCGGTGGGCGAGCTCGCGAAAGCCGCGGAGTTTTTCCTTGCGGACGGGGTAGTTGTCACAGGCGTTTCGACCGGCGAGGCGGCATCGCCGGCGGATGTTGCCGCGGTGCGCGGAGCGGTCAAGGTTCCGGTGCTCGTTGGAAGCGGCGTGACGCCCGAGCAACTGGGCGACCTCTTCCAGCACGCCGACGCGCTGATCGTCGGCTCGTGGATCAAGAAGTCCGGGCGTTGGCAGAATCCTGTGGACCCCCGGCGGGCTAAGGCCATCGTCAAGGAGGCGTCGCGGGTTCGTTAAACACCGCGTAGGATTTGGCATGCCCCTCTACGAGTACGAAGCCAAGGAAGACGGGACGGTCATTGAACTCATGCGCCCGATGGCGCAGGCGGACGCGCATGTGGAAGACCCCGAAGGAAAGGGACGCACGTTTCTGCGCAGGATGTCAACCTTTGCGCCCAAGGCGAGCTCGGCAAGCACTGGCGTGACCTGGGGCGGTGGGGGGGCGAGCGGTGGGGGCTGCTGCCCGTGCGGAAAGGGCAAGGGAGCTTGCTCTTCCGGGAACTAGGGCACGCGGATTGCGTTTGCCCGGCATGAACTACGGGCTGCAACTCTCGGCCTCGGGCCTCTTCACCGCGCTCCACCGGCAGGACGTCTTCACAAACAATCTGGCGAATATGGACAGCGTGGGTTTCAAACCGCTGATCCCGACCACGACGTTCCGGAAGGCCGTGGCGGAAGAGGATAATCTCCCCCGCGTGCCGGGCGACGAATTGATGCGTCGCCTAGGGGGCGGCACGATGCTTCTGCCCGAGCGGATCGACTTCGCGCAGGGCTCCATCCGGATGACCCATGCACCGCTCGACGTTGCGATTGAGGGCGAGGGCTTCCTCCGCGTGGAATCGTCCAGCGGCGAGGGCAAGACGCTGCTGACCCGCGACGGGCGCATGACCCGCAACGCGCAGAACGAGCTTGTGATGGCCTCGACAGGCATGCGCGTGCTGGACGAGGGCGGCTCACCCATCGAGATCGAGGGCGCGGGCGAGATCAAGATCAACGGCGACGGCCGCATCGAGCAGAACGGGCAGGTCGTTGCGAGGCTGGGCTTGGCGTCCGCCGACGAGCGGACCATCCGCCCAATGGGGCACGGTGTATTCGAGGCGCCGCAGGGCGTCATCGGCCGGGGCAGCGGGCGGATCATCCAGTTCGGAGTGGAGGAGTCGGGTGTTGACGAGGTGCGGGCGCTCATGGCGATGAGCAATTCCTCGCGTGAAGTGGAAGCGAATGTGGACTTGATGCGCGCCCACGACCGTCTGTCGCAGCGCGCGATCGAGGCACTCGGCCGCGCCTCTTAGAAGTCTTGTCTAGCGTGAATCCTGCCGTGATTGCTCACGCTGAATGAGCGCCCACGCAGCCGCGTCCGCTGCCGCTGGCCCCTGGTCGCCCGCAATGTTTGTGCAGACCAGCACGGCGAAGTCACGGCTGGGCGCGAGCCACGTGACGCAGAACCAGCTTGTATTGCTGCCGGCGTGGGTGAGCACCCGTCCCTTTGTTGTGCCCTCGCCGCCGCCCCAGTCGCGTTCGGCGATTCCCCAGCCACCCGCGTATTCGTGCGCATCGGGCGCGGTGTGGAGCGTGTCGAACGACCCCGCGGAGAGCAGACGGCATTCTCTGTGCGGGTTCGCGCCGTCGCCACGCAGGTGGAGGGAAACGAACTTGGCCCAATCGCGGATCGACATGTGGACCGTACCAGCAGGGGCGATGGCCTGCGGGTTGTCTGCGTCGTGCCCGGGCTCGATGGGCTTGCCTTCCGGCGTATGGCCACGCGGCTGACTCACCACACCCTGGATGCCCGGGGCACCAAAGCCGGCGCTCGTGATTCCAAGCGGGGTGAAGAGCCGGCGCTGGACGACGCATTCCCAGGGCTCCTGGGCGGCACGCTCGATCAGCATGCCCGCGATGGCGAAGTTGGTGTTGGAGTACTTGTAGTCGGTGCCGGGCGGGTACTCGGTCTTGTGGCTCATGACATCCTGCAGGAGCATGCGCCGGAGGTTGGCCGGGGTTTCGTTGCTGTTCCACAACTTGCCCCACAAGCCCCTTGGAGAGAGGTCCGCAGGTGCCCCGGCGCGGTTGGTGATCAGGCGCAGGAGCGTGGCATCCTTCCATGTGTCGTCGGCGTCCTTGGCGAGTTCAGGGAAACTCTCCACCGGCGTCGCAGCCCACTTGAGAGAACCCTCCTCCACCAGCATCGCGGCAAGCGTCGCTGTCATTGCCTTGGTGCATGAGCCCAAGTGCCACTTGTCGTCGAGCGTGGCCTTCTCCGGACTGCCCGTGGCACGTACCCCGGTCACTCCCTCCATCGTGATGTGGTTTCCTTCGATCACGACCGCGGCGATGGCGGGTACCTGTGGGTGTTCATTGGCGATCGTGCGCAGGGTGTCCGACACATCGATGAGCGACGGGGTCGTCGATGACTGGGCCGGGGCCACGTGCGGCGAACAAAGCGCCATGGCGACCGCGAGGAGGAGTGCGAACACACGCACTGCTGCAGACTGCCTAACCATGTTTCCTCCAAGCCGCCCTCATCAGCGGGGCTGAGATTCTCCAGTATCAACCATACCCACGAGAGCGCGAATGTTTGGCGCCCCCTGGTCCCGCACCCAACGTTCGAGGCCATCGACCACCTTCCGTGGGCTCTTCGGGTCGATGTATAGGGCGGTGCCCATTTCCACCGCCGTTGCACCGGCGAGGATGAACTCCGCCGCGTCTTCCCACTGGAGCACGCCTCCAATACCGACAATCGGAACACCCGCCGGCACTGCGTAGTTCCGCGCCACGTCGTAGACCAGCTTCACGGCCATGGGGTGGACCCCGGGCCCTGAAAAACCACCTGTGATGCGCCCCAGCACGGGGCGGCGGGTCTGGACATTGATGCCCATCGCTGGCGTGGTGTTGGCGACGCACAAGGCCTCGGCCCCCGGGCGCTGGTTAGGACCAGCGGGCGAAGAGTTGCCGGGCTCGCACGCGGCCTTCGCGATGTCGGTCATGGAGATGCGTCCGGTTGGTATGGGGCTGAGCTTGACGAACAGCCTGGTGCTTGTCAGCACTCGCCGGACCTCCCTGATGAGGTCGCTCAGCAGGCCGGGGTCATAGGCGAATTCGCAGCCGGCCTTCACATTGGGGCAACTGACATTGAGTTCGACTGCGGGGATGACCTCACGCTCCCGGTTCATGGCGTCTATGGCGGCGCACACCTGCACGTAGTCGTCCACGCCGAAACCGGCGACGCTGACGAAGACCGGGAGCGGCATCGCCGGGATGCGGGGCGCGTAGTCGCGCATGAACGCTTCAATCCCAGGGTTCGCAAGGCCCACGGCGTTGAGCATGCCCGCGCTGACAGGTGCCACGCGCCACGGGGCGTTGCCCTCTCTGGGCAGGGGCGTAATGCTCTTGGTCACCAACGCGCCGACACGTGACAAGTCCAGGACTTCTCCGAGTTCCTCAAGCGTGCCTGCACACCCGGCCGCGAGGATGACAGGATTGCGCAGAGCCGTGCCCGCGAGGGACGTGGAGAGCGCGGTGGTGGTCGCGTCCGGCATTCGGGCAAGCGTAGCGGAATCCCGTGGCAGCGGCCTCCCGACTGGAGCCGGTGCACATGAAACGGGTGAGAATGTGTAGAACGGTGTTCGGTGTCGCCCGGGATGGCGATCGTGCATTCAAGTTTCTTCGGCCAGCTCCAGCAACTTGCGCAGCGCGTCGAAGGCCTGCATGGGGGTCATCATGTCGAGCTTCACTTCACGCAGCGCGTCCACCGCCGGGTGCGGCAGATACTCCTTGAACAACGCCAATTGGTCGCCAGCCGCTGAACTGGCCGCCGGGATCTTGGACGTGTCTGTCTTCCGTCGTGACCGGGCGCCGGCAGCGCGGGGCTCAGTGACACTGTCGCCACCGTGGTGCACCGCGAGTGAGGCGAGCACCTCTCGTGCCCGTGTGATGACTTCCTTGGGGATGCCGGCAAGTCGGGCAACGTGCAGGCCATACGACTGGTCGGTCCGTCCCGGCAGAATGCGGTGCAGGAAAACGATCTCGCTGTGGCCGTCGCCCTCGGCGTCCTTGCCCTTGCCGCCCGCGGGCCATTCCCGCACAGCCACGTGCAGGTTCGCGACGCGCCCCGGCAGCCGATCTTCAAGATCTGTGAGTTCGTGGTAGTGGGTGGCAAAGAGTGTGCGGGGGCCGCGAACAGCGGTGGCAGGGTCCTCCGCCTTTGTCACTCCGTGACTTCGAGACTTTGTGACATTTCCCCCCGCCAGGTGCTCGACAATCCCCCAAGCCAGGCTCAGCCCGTCCAGCGTGCTGGTACCGCGCCCGACCTCGTCCAGCACCACGAGCGAGTGCTGGGTCGCGTGGTGCAGGATGTTGGCTGTCTCGATCATCTCGACCATGAAGGTTGATTGGCCTGCGTGGAGCGCATCATCGGCGCCGATGCGCGTAAAGATGCGGTCGGTGATCCCCACGTCTGCCGCCTCCGCCGGTACGAAAGAACCCGCGTGGGCCAGCAGCGTGATGAGCGCCACCTGACGGATGTACGTGCTCTTGCCCGCCATGTTGGGGCCGGTGATCAGCGCCAGGGACGGGCTTTCCGGCTTCGTGACTTCGTGGCCCTGTGCCTTGGCGACTTCTCCTCCCAGTTCGCAGTCGTTGGGCACGCACGTGCCCGGCAGGGCCTCGTCCAGCACCGGATGGCGCCCCTGGCGGATGCAGAGCACCGGCGCGGCAGACATCCGCGGGCGCACCCACCCCCGGTGGCGCGCCTTGTCAGCAAAGGCGAGAAGGGCGTCGACGCGCGCGATCGCTTCCGCGAACGCATGGATGTGGGGCGTGAGCGTGGAGCACCGTGAGCACAGGTCGAGGAAGAGCTCCTTTTCACGCTCCAACGCGCGCGACTCGGCGGTTGTCACTTTGTGCTCAAAGTCGCGCAGCTCGGGCGTTGTGTATCGCTCGGCATTCCTCAGCGTCTGCATCCGCTTGAGTTCGGGCGGGGCGCTGCGGGCCTGGGCCTCCGGAAGTTCGATAAAGTACCCCGCGACCTTGTTGTACCCGACCTTGAGGTTTGGCAGCCCGTGCTGGGCGACCAGCTTTGCCTGGTAATCGCTCAGCCAGGCGCCCGCATCGCGCTGCAAGAGTCGGGCTTCATCCAGGCCTGCGTCTACGCCATCCCGGAAAAGCCCGCCCTCGCGCAGGTGCGCGGGAGGCTCGTCCACGCACAGACGGCTGATGTCAGCCGCGACAGGGGCGAGGTGTTCGGCAACGCCCGCGAGCGAGTCACGAGTGTCTTTGAGCGCGGGGGTGTTGGTGAGGGCGTCGGCGACCTGCGTGCACTGCGCGAGGCTGCGGGCCAACGCGACCAGGTCGCGCGGCGTCGCGCGGGAGAGCGCAATGCGCCCGCCGATGCGCGCGACGTCTTGGACGTTGGCAAGAATCGCCCCCAACTGTTCGGCGAGCCGCCGGTCTTCGGCAAGCGTCGCGACACCCGCATGCCGACCATCGATCTCCTGCATCTCCCGTGAGGGAGCAACCAGCCACTCCCTGAGCAGGCGACGCCCCATGGGAGTGCGGCACGATCCCTTCCCGGCTCCGGCATGGGCAAACACGCTGAGCAGCGTGCCGTCCGCTGCGCCCGTCGCGGCGTCGCCGCGCAATGTGCGCTCGACTTCGAGCGACCGCAGCGACACGGCATCGATGGCAAGGTGCTGCGCGGAGCCCTCCCGCCGGGGCGGTCGCAGGTGGCTCAGGCTCCCGCGTGTCAGCAGGCCATCGGGGATACCGGCCTTGTCCTGAGCGGAGAGGGTCTGCGTCTCCTGCAGGTAGCGCAGCAATGCCCCGGCTGCGCACACCATCGCACCAGTCGGCCCGTCGCCACCAGAGAGCCCAAAGCCCGCCAGGGTGGAGACGGCGAAGTGCTGGGTCAGGGCTTCCCTGCTCTCCTGCGGGCGGAATTGCCAGGCGGGCCGGGCGGTGCTGGAAATGTTGAGCGACTTAGCCGCGGCGACGTAAGGCGCCTCCGCGGTGCCCGTGCGGGGAGACCCGTCCTTCGCGCTGACAGGCGTTGCTTCCGCGTGCAGCACCTCCCGCACGCCTCGGCGGGCAAGTTCATCCACCAGCGCATGCTGCGGAACAACCATCACAACAAAGTCACCGGTGGATGCGTCAGCCACGGCCACGGCTGTTTGTCCCTTCGTCGCCTCGTCGCTTCCTCGCTCCTCACTCACAGCGACCGTTGCTGCAACGGCGCTGGGCGCATCGCCCTCAAGGAGCGCCTCGTCGACGAGTGTTCCAGGGGTGATGACGCGCGTGACGGCGCGGGGCACGAGGCCTTTCGCCTGGCTCGCGTCGATCAGTTGGTCACAGACAGCCACCCGGATGCCCTTCGCGACCAGGCGCTTGAGGTAATTCTCCAGTTGATGGTGGGGCACGCCCGCCATCGGGATGCCGCCCTGCCGCTGCGTGAGCGTGAGCCCCAGGGTCTTGCTGATCTGGATCGCGTCGTCGTCAAAGGTCTCGTAGAAGTCCCCCATCCGGAAGAGCAGCATGCAGCCAGCGTACCGCTGCTTGAAGCGGTAGAACTGCTGCATGGCGGGTGTCTCGCGCGGGTCGGGCATGAGGGGGATTATTGACGCTGGATTACGTGGGGTTCCAGCACAAAAACCAGCCGCTTCCGAGGTCTTCGTCTCCGGGTCCGAACGGGTGTGGCGCGTATGTCGCTGTCGGGCTGAATTGCAGTTCCGCCGGGCCTTGGCTGTACCAATCGGGGAATCCGAGGTGCAGTCCGATCACTCCGTCCGGGTAGCGGTGGACTCTCGTGACGTGGTACGAACCATACCAGCCGGTCGACCATGCAGATGTGGGACGAGCAGCGAGCGTGGCGAAGTTGTCTTTAGCGAAGTGCCAGCGCAAGCTCCAAACCAGTCCGGTGTTCCACGCAAAGATCCAACCGAAAAGAACCACCGGGAAAACAAGCCATCGTACCTTGGGGTTGCCGGGAACTCTTCGCCATCGGCACATCGCCCACGCGCCGAGAATCGCACACGCCGCCGCTGCCATTACGAGCAACGACCCACCATACCACATAGCGATGATCGCGGCACCGGCGTCCGAGCACGACCCGATAGGAGCGGCTTGCAGTCCGAACACCGCCGTGGTGATGAGACCATACATGACAAACACCCACCACGGTGGAGCAAACGCGATGAGTCGCCGAGCAATCGGAATCGACTGCGGCCCCATCGACTCGGCAAGAAGTGGGTCAAACTGCCGACCGCACTCCGGGCACTTCCCCTTCCCCAGACCTACCAGCGCATACCCGCATCCCAGGCACATCGCGCCGGGCGGGGCGAGGGGCGGTGCTGTCTGGTCGCTAGGCACGCGCGGCAGCATACCCGGTGGGTACTTGTGCCGCAAGCAAGCCGAAGCGGCAGAACTACCGCATCGCGGGTGTCTCTCGCGGGTCGGGCATGAGAGGAGGGATTATTGCAGTGCGCCCGCCTGACGCGACGGAGGCTAGAACGGGTCCATCCAGAACACCCACCCGTCTGTGAGTGGTACCTGGGCCGGGCCGCGCAGCGTGTAAGCAGATGGGCCATGGCGGAGTTCCATCGGTTGGTCCGAGTCAGTGTCGGGGAATCCGAGTTGGCACACGACGGTCGAGTCCGGCAGGACCGTGATAGTGCGGATGTAAAAAGTGCCGATGCGGCAGGGCGCGGTACTGGCCGCGGGTGCAGTGCTGAGCGCGACAAAGTCGCTCCGATGGAGCATCCATCGCAGCCTCCACACTGCGCCGGTCCGCTGGCACACGATCACACCTGCCAGAATGAGCGCGGGTGCGAAGAACTTCATCCACCGGCGTGGACCGGGCACTCGCTTTCGCGTCCGTCATCCTCGAGGTCGAGCTCGAAGACGGGAGCTCGGTCGCGCTCGAGATCGACGAGACCGCGAGCACGCGCGAAGGCGCCGTCGGTGC
>CALLYM010000230.1 GCA_937858155.1 uncultured Phycisphaerales bacterium
GGCGGGGCACTCGGCGAGGCTGTCGGGCTGCGGCCAGTTCTGGCGGTCGGGGTCATCGGCGTGGCGCTCGCGTCGCTGGTCATCACGCGCCCGCCGGTCAGGCGCATCCGTGGTGACGCCGAGGGTGACGCCGACGCGGCGAGCTAGCCGCCGGCGACCGGGGCGAACAGCTCCAGCAAGTCTCCCGGCTGCAGGGTCTCGTCTCGCTTGACGGTCTCGCCGTTCTTCGCCACCAACCAGACCTCTTTGGCCGGTACGCCCAGCTGGGCGAGCAGGCCGTCGATGGTGATGCCAGGCTCGATCTGGACCGGCACGCCGCCGTACGACCGACTGAAGTAGCTTGTGAGCTCGCCGTGTGGGTGCACGATGACGGTCGGTCCGGCCGGCTTCTCGGTCATGGTCGGGACTCCCAGGCGCCCTCGCGTCTGCCGGGCGTCACCAGAAGCGTACCGGATCGGCGTCGCCCGGCGACGATACCGCCCACCGAAAACGAAACGCAACATGGCGGCCGTCCCAACAGGCGTGGTGGCGGCGTTCCCTCACTGTCGTGGCCGCAATCAACAGGCACACGACACCCATACGACATTCCCCCGCTGCCCGGTCGGTTTGAGGAGGCTGACCGGGCAGTTTCACGTCCATCGCACCCACTCGACCGGTTCCCTCTCATACCACGACGATGCAAGGGTCGTGTGATTACAATGGACGTACAGACAGGAGGCACGTCGCATGGCGGTGAGGCAGCGCATCGTTCGGATCGGCAACTCTCGTGGCGTCCGATTGCCCGCACACTTGCTTGCAGAGGCGCACCTCGGCGAGGGTGACGAGGTCGAGCTCAGCCTCGAAGCGGACCGGATCGTCCTCCGAGCGGCGCACCGACCGCGCGCCGGCTGGTCAGAGCAGTTCTCCGAGATGGCGAAGCACGGGGACGATCGCCTGCTCGACGGTGACTTCTTGGTAGGCTTGCATCCACCACGCGGAGGACTTGATCTGTTCGAGCTGAGTACGCACCTCAGAAGCATGAGTGACCCAGCTGCGATCAAGTAGCAGGACGGATTGTGTCTGCGCACGCCAGCGGGACTGTGATTGAATCATCCACCGTACGGGCAGGAGTACACACACCACCCCGAGGAGCACCAACATGGCAGTCAGGGCCCAGGCCATGAGGTTCTGGGCGGATGAGGGCTGCTGTTCCAATCGCGTTCGAAGCGTCATGGTCCCGAGCCGCCCGGGCGAGACGCCACTGGTATGGTGGTGTGTGTCACGGGAGCGCGTGCGATTGCCCAATCGGCCGATATCTGGAAGCGCTCCCGGTGAACCCCTGAGTCCACCGCCATTGAGTTGGCGAGGGAAACACTGGACCAACCGGGAGCAGTGGAGAAGGCCTGTGCCACGCCGCCTGCTTGGGGTGCAATGCCCGCCATCACCACGTGCATAGACTTGCTCGGCTGGCTCTCCACTTGCACTTCTGTCAGCCAGGCATTCAAGGGAAGTGTCTGGGTGAGCGTCTCCAGGACTTCCCAGGCGTCAGGCACGTAAAGCTCAATCTGGAGGTCACTCACGGGCTGCCAGCTTTCAATCGCTCGGCTGTACGCGCCGCGCAGGGTCTCCGCTTGCCGATGAAGGGGGGCGGCCACGCTCTGTGTTCGTCGCCGTTCCACAACCCATGATGTCGCGGTGGCGACCGCGTTTGCGAAGAGCAGGCTGCCCGCCAACCAGGCCAGGCGCGCAGCCCACTTGTTGACCGGTGCACCCGCCTGTCGAGTATCGGTCGTTGGAAAGGTGCACGCCAACTCCGGACGTTCACCTTTCACCCCGATGCGGACAAGGCGAATGCGCAAATGCTCCGCCCTGGCGTGTTCTCGGGTCACATCGCTCCGGCGCAAAAGCCAGATGCGTACCGCTACGCGTCCCGCGGCCCGATCACGATCAAGGATGCGCCACTCAGCAAGATAACGATCCAGAGGCAGCGGGAGGCGGGAGTGGAGGTGGAGCGACACGGCCGATGTCATGGAGCGCTCCGCCGCCATTGGAAAGCTGGCATCGAGGCTCATGAACGAGGGTCGGGTGTACACCAGCGTCGCGGGCCGGTGAGAGAGGTCCTGCAAGTCAAGAGTCGAATCTATCTCTGGCTCCGCGCCCACCCACCGAATGTTGGATGGTGAGTGACCCTCGGAAGAGCGCGGTGCGGACAAAATCCGCGGCCTCCTTGTAGCGGAGGTTTTCCTCGCCGAGGCGGGGGTCCTTGCTCTTGAGCCTGGCCTGCCGGTAATCCTTCTCCTCGGTCTCCACCGTGTAATGATCCTGCTCATACGCGCTTTGCAGAATCTCGCCCACCTGCTTCTTCACCGA
>CALLYM010000231.1 GCA_937858155.1 uncultured Phycisphaerales bacterium
GGCGATACGAACGTACGAAGCCTCTGGCAGCTTGCTCACGGAGTACCCCGGCGTCTGCTGCAGCCACTCGTTGGGCGTGAAGTCATTAAAGTTGGTCTTAAACTCAAAGCCGAGGATGGTGTTGTCCTCACGCCGGGTCGCTGTGAGACGGTTGGTGAATTCCCGCCGGGTCTCACCCGCGGTCTCGAAAAATGCATCGACGAACGTTTCGTCTGATATATACGACCCCTCGGCGGTGATCGTCCAGACCCGGTCCATGACAAACCGGTCCTGAAGGGAGATGATCCCCCGAAACTCATTCTGTCTGTCGATCTCCGTGCCGGGCTTGAGAAGGTCTGTCCCGGTATCGAGCGGCACGGCGTACGCGAACAGGTCGCCCTTGTGGCGTGCCAGGTCCCACCGCACGCGTGTGCCCACGCCGGGTCCGCGCTCAAAGTAGGCATCCGCGAGAAGATCGATGGAAGTTCCCTCCGGCGCGTCGACCCCCAGCAGCTGCGCCGCGTTCCACGTCGTGCGCAGTGCAATGCCGCTGCCAGAACGGTTCTCCAGACGCAGGTCCCGCAGGAGTGGCTGGCTTGGGTCGCCCGCGTACGCAGGCCAGTAGAAAAAGGGCACACCAACACCACGCAGCGTCACGTGCTCCGCCGTCGTGTGGAAGTAACTCTCGCTCTGCGGGCTGCCGGGAAGCGTCGATGGCTCGGCAAGGGGCCTTGCCCGCTGCTCGATGGTCACCATCGACGCGCCGATCGACAACTCCGGATTCTCAAAGGCGCTGTTCGTGAAGATGGCTTGGCGTGCAGTCCACTGCCGCGCGGACTCCTGCCGGATCTCTTTCGCACGCACATACAGCGGCACGCCCCGCTCCTGCGAGTACGTGGAGAACACCGCGTCCAGCATGACAGCGCGGTCCTGCACCAGGTCGTAGAAGATCTGCGGCGACCTTATGGTGTACGTTCCGTCGCTTGCGGAGACCGCACCTTCAAGGTAAATTCCACGCACACTCGAAGCAGGAATCGGCGCGGCAGTCAGCGGCGCATCGCCGGTCTTGGAAAGAAACACCACCGCTCGCTGCGATGATAACTGCAGCGCGCGTCCACGTACGTCCCGGTAAAGCACGGTCACTCCGCCCACGCACGTGACGGCAGACTCCTCGGCCTGCCCTGCGGCCTTGGGTGGGTTGGAGATAACCGTGATGTCCCCCGATGCAATGGTGATCGTCCCTGATTTTGCGAATAGTGGCTCTGCACGCCGGGTTTGAGACGCTGCAGCGGACACTGCCGGCGGTTTCGCAACCGGTTCTGCGCTTGGCGCTTCTGCGCTTTCGGTCGCTGCGATTGTGTCGCTGCCCTCACCAGTCGGTGTGCTTTCGGCCGGGTCCCCGCCGGGCAGCGGAATGACAACCTGCGGCGAGGGCTCGCCTGTTGCCTGAGGTTGGATTTCAATATGAGTCGCACGGTCCGGCTGCGGAAACGGCGCTTGCTCCGGAGGTTTAGCTGATGTCGACTGAGTCGTGGGAACCTCCGCGTTCCACCGCCTGCTTGCTCCGCCCGCCTCCGCCGCTGAAAACGAATACGCAGCCGGTACGTTTTCAACCTCGTGCTCACCCACGGCCTTACGCAACGACCGCTCGAATGCCGCGACCGACGCGTTCAGGAACTCCGCGCCTTGTGTCTTGGGCCGGGGCGTGTACGCTCCCCGTACGACTGCATCGCCGGCAACTTCGACTTCGCCTGCAAGTTCAACCACCGCCCGCATAGGGAGCGTGCGCGTCCGCAGTGCAGTCTGGCCTGATGCCTGACTCGCGTCCCCCACTTCATCCAAGTAGGCGAACAGCTGCACCAACGCGTGGTTGTCGGGTGTTCTTCCGACTTCTTTTATCCACACCGCCGCCCGGTCCGCTCGAAAGTGGTAATCGGCGATTGTGAGAGACACGTCTCCCTCAAGCACTAACCGGCGCGTGTCGCCCGGGGTCCAGTCGTGCACGCGCGCACCCTTGAGCTTCACGATCCCGACGACCGGCGCTTGCGGGTATACCACCGATGAAAACGAGTTGACGTCCCCGCTCCATGCGCTGACGACCTGTCCTGTCTGCTCCGCCTGCGCCCTCGACGAATCCGCCCAGAAGAGCGCCCCACCTGCGCAGGCAAACGCGCGGAGGAAAAGGCGCATCCTGCGTGGGGGACGTGCGTGCATCGGGGCCAGTGTACCGCTCGCCCACACGACCAGCATGAGCAACGCGGCCTCGCCGCGACCTATAGTCAGCCATGACTCAGGCCGCCAGCAAGGTCACACTCGACCACCCCGCCTTCGCCGCCGTAAAGGCCGCCTTCCCATCCAAGAAGTTCCGTGGCACGGAGTTCCGCGCCCTGAGCACGCTCATCGTCGAACCCAAGGACGCCCACGAGGTCCTCGCGTTTCTGAAGAATGACCCCTGGTGCGACTTCAACTTCCTTTCGGATGTTGTGGGCATCGATTACCTCGGCTACCCCACCCCCATGCTTGGCCGCTTTGCCGTGTCCTACGTGCTGGTCAGTCATGGCCGTGACGACCGGTTCGTGGTCAAGACCTTTGTTGACCCGACACTCCCGACCGACGGCACGGCGGAGGACCCTGCACTGTTCCTTGATTCTGTCACCGACCTGTGGCCGGGGGCTGAGTGGATGGAGCGCGAGGTCTTCGACATGTTTGGCATCCGCTTCCGCAACCACCCGGACCTCCGACGCATCCTTCTGTGGGCGGAATACCCAGCCCATCCGCTCCGTAAGGATTATCCCGTCCGTGGACGCGGCGAACGCGAGCAGTACCGCGTGGTGGACCGAACCAGCTCGTAATCGGAAACATGACCCAGTTGTCTCGTATAGTCCGTCTGGTTGTCCTCATTGAGAATCGCCACAGATTGGCGTAGTCGATTGGAAGCGGTCCGCTGAGGCGGTAATATTCAGATATTCCCTGGGGAGTAGCCGCCCGCCAATTGCGGGCACAGCACGGCGTCAACACGGGGCCTCCTTTGGCCCCCGCCCGCTGTGAGCGGCCTGCATACGCAGTTACCGCCCGCGCAAGACCAGTCCATGCAGTTGCCCGCTCGGCGTGGTACACGCCCGGGTTGTTGTATGACAGGTGCGCGGAGCATGCGATGTTTGACGTTGTGCTGCTTGCCCAAGCGAACGGTGACGCCACTTCCCCGAAAGTCTGGGCGTACGCGGGATTTGTGCTGATTGTGGCGGCGTTTTTGGCATTGGACTTGGGTGTATTCCACCGTCACGCCCACGAAGTATCCATGAAAGAGGCCGGCGCGTGGAGCGTGATTTGGGTGTGCACCGCCCTGGCCTTCAGCGGGTTCGTGTACTTTGCGTACGAACGCCATTGGTTGGGGCTAGGGCTGGCGACGCCCCTCTACAACCCATTGACGTCAACAGATTCTGCCGCGCCGACGATCATTGTGGGTGAGGTCGCTGGGTTCGAAGCCATTAAGCAATTTGTCACCGCGTACGTCGTCGAGAAGTCGCTCGCCATGGACAACATTTTCGTGATCGCCATGCTGTTCAGCTTCTTCGCTGTGCCCGCGAAGTACCAGCACCGGGTCTTGTTCTGGGGAATTCTGGGCGCACTGGCGATGCGTGCGGCGATGATCTTCCTGGGAGCGGAGATGGTCGCACGCCACAGCTGGGTCCTCATCATCTTTGGAGGATTCCTCGTTCTCACGGCACTCAAGATGATGATTATCAAGGGTGACAGCGATCCTGCAAGGAACCCAATTGTGAGAATCGTGTCCAAGGCATTCCCGGTCGTTCCCTTCATGGATGGGCAAAGGTTTTTCACACGGCGCACGCTGGCGCCCACCTATTCCACTGATGCCAGGGGACTCCCTGCACAGGACGCGCCCCCGCCAGGAACGCTGCGATTGGGCGGGCCCTTCTCGGGCGGCTGGGCCATGACTCCCCTGTTCCTTGCCCTCATTATGGTCGAGGTGACAGACCTCATCTTCGCGGTGGATTCCATCCCGGCGATCTTCGCGGTGACCACCGATCCCTTCATGGTCTACTCGTCGAACGTGTTTGCGATGCTGGGACTGCGGT
>CALLYM010000232.1 GCA_937858155.1 uncultured Phycisphaerales bacterium
GGTGCGGGTGCGGGGGGGCGCCTACCCGAAGGGGCATCGAGAACCCGGTGCGGATGATGATGATCGAGCACGAGCACTCCGGCGATGCGCTCGCGAAGATGCGTGCGCTAACCGGTGGCTTCACGCCGCCGCCGGGCGCGTGCAATACCTATGTGGCGATGCTCGGGGGGCTGGCGGAGCTCGAAGCCGACACGCACGCGCACGTGCACAAGGAGAACAGCATCCTCTTCCCGATGGCCGTGAAGCTGGAAGGGGCCTCGGTCGCGGGCAAACCGTGATTCGCTGCGGCCTCGGCCAGGCCCGCCGGTGCAGGATCCCGGATGGCGTCGCGCGGACGCAGGGCGGCCCGTAACCACGGCGATTGCAGTTTCGAGTTGTTGAATCCGCGCCGCCGTACTTGCTGCTCATCGGCAGGATGCCGACGGCAATCCGACACCTGCCCAGTCGTAGAGCGCGCGAGACCAGGCGCTCGTCCCCTTGAGCCTTGCCTACCCCGACATTCCTGTGATCGTGTGCGCGAACCCCTTGATCGTATTTCTCTGCGGCGACTCGCGGCGGATCAAGAACAAGGACGACACCGCCGGTATCACGGACGAGGATGCGGACGGTTGGGGAACATTAGATCCGTCACGCGCTCCGGCATGCCTACCAATCTGGAGCACGAACGCGGAGGCAGAGACCTGCGGTGGTTCAACCCGAACGGTGAGGCCGATCTGAGCATCTGTGGGGCTCCCCCGCCGGCACGGCTTTGATCGGGGTGCCGATTGGAGTTGTGGAGATCGCGCTCGATGGCTATTGAACAGGCCACGACGGCCGCGGGCGGAGCGCTTGCTACGGAGCCTGACGGGTCATGCGGGGCCTTCATCAACCGCGCGATGCCGATCGGCTTATCAGCACCTCGCGCAGCACGAGGGCGTGGTTCTGCTCGGCGTTCTTGGCGCCGTAGACGAGCGTGACGCCCTGCTTCCCGGCTCTGCCCTTCCCGCCGCGCGTGGGTGAGGGGGCGTGCGCGAGCACCAGTGCGCGGAGTTCGCCGAGCGCAACGTGGGCCGGGCTAGCGCGGTCGGCCAGCTCGGCCCTATAGCGTCTGCGGAACTCGGCCCAGCGTGTCAGGTCCGCGTGGTACCAGCGTCGCAGGTCCGTCGAGGGGGCGACCTCCTTCATCCACAGGTCCACCCGCGCGGCGGACTTGGTCAGGCCGCGGGGCCAGAGCCGGTCCACCAGCACACGGAAGCCGTCGCCCGGTTCCGGGTCGTCGTACACGCGCTTGAGTCTGACTTGGTCACGCGCCGTGCTCATGATCGGCCCTCCTGATCGCCTTGTGTACTCTGCTCCTCGTTGATCGCGGCGAGCATCACGTTCGAGTGCGCGTAGGCTCCGCCGGCGCGCATCTCGGCCGCGACCCACGCCGCCTCCATCAACTCCTGCGCCGTCGCGCCGGCACGCAGGGCGGACCTGGTGTGCGACCGGATGCACTGCTGGCACTGGGTGACGTGAGCCACCGCCACGGCGATGATCTGCTTGGCCTTGGCGTCCAGCGCGCCCGGGGCGAAGACCTTGCCCGAGAAGGCCAGGAACGCGGTGGTCGCGTCGGGCGTCAGTTCGCGGCGCTGGGCGGCGAGTTGTTGCGGAGTGGGAGCGGGGTTGGGGGCGTGCGGGTGCGGCTGCTCGGCCA
Source organism: uncultured Phycisphaerales bacterium (assembly GCA_937858155.1). Lineage (GTDB taxonomy): Bacteria > Planctomycetota > Phycisphaerae > Phycisphaerales > UBA1924 > BJHL01. The sequence continues at coordinate 1,676 of CALLYM010000232.1, forward strand.
TGATGGTGGTTCCTTATTTGGGTCGCTCGGCGCTGCGCGTGACCCGCCCGATCCTCTCCACGGGGATGCGCTCGAATCCAACCCCGCCCATCGATCCCACCTTGAACGCGGGCGAGTCATCGCGCAGCCGGAACCTGCCCGCCGATGTGCCCGTCCTCGCCCACGCCGCATCGATGAAGAGCGGATCGACGCCCAGCAGGTTGCCCTCCAGCGTCACCAACGGCGCGGCGGGCTTCTCGATGTCGTCCCACGTCCCACAGAACTGGATGTTCCGCGCGATGATGTTGCCCGTCGGCGCGGGCGGGGCGGGCGTGCGCGTGAGGAGCGTCGCCAACTCGGGGTACCGCTCGCTGTACGGCGGCTGGTCGAACCGCACGCCCGAGAGCGTCCCCTTCGCCTTGATCTCGCGGAGCCATTCGCCCGGCCACTTGTGGGCCCAGCCCAGGCCGCGGGCATCGACGTGGACGGCGGGCTTGCAGTCGATGAAGAGGTTGTTCTCGATGCGGTTGTCCATCCCGCCGCCGATGTACGCGGCGTTCGTCACGTCGTAGAAGACGTTGCCCGTGATCGTGACGCCGCTGAACATGTCGTCGAGGTAGATGCCGATGCACCCCTTCTCCCGCCCGCCCGCAAAGCCGCTGAGGTGGTGGAGGTAGTTGTGGCGGATGACGTTGCCGCGCATGGTCCAGTCGCGCCCGGCGTAGATCGCCCCGGCATCGTTGGACTCGGTGCAGACGCGGTGGATCTCGTTGAGTTCGATGAGGTGGTCGTTGCCGCTGAAGTGGATCGCGGTGTGGGGCGAGTCGTGCAGCAGGTTGTTCGCGGCCCGGTTGCCCACGCCCGAGAGCGCGATCCCGTGGCGGTTCATGCGGTTCCAGCGGCTCCAGTGGTGGATGTGGTTGTTCTCGGCGACGAGGTGTGCGGGGGTGAGCATCCTGCGATCGCCGCCGGAGAGGCGGATGCCGCCGTCGCCGGTGCCGGTGACCTCGCAGTTGTAGACGCCGCTCTGCTCGCCGCTGATGCTCACGGCCCACGAGCCGATGTTGCGGAGCGTGCAGTCCTCGACGCGGTTGCCGTCGGCGTTGTCGATGCGGATCGCGGTGCCGCGTACGGCCTCGAAGGTGAAGCCCTGGAAGGTGACGTGCTTCGCGCCATTGAGCGTGACGAGCGTGTCGAGGATGGAGACGGTGGCCTCGCCGTCCTGGATCGGCTTCGTGTCAGTATCAGGCGGCCAGAAGTAGATGATGCCCGTCTCACGGTCGAGGTACCACTCGCCGGGGCGGTCGATCTCGCACAGCAGGTTGAAGCCGTAGAACCACCCGCCCCGGCGGTAGCCGTAGTGGTGGTACGGCTGCGCGAGCGTCATGCGTTTGGTCGCGGGGTCGATCGACGCGATGCGCTGCCGCTGCTCGGCCCAGTCGTGCAGCCAGTAGCCCAGCGCCCACGGCTCCTTCTCATCCTTCCACCGCGCCACGCGGTCGGCGGTCCCGGGGTCGTACGAAATGTCACCCTCGACGCACGCCTTCGCGTTCTTGCGCTCGATCTTCGTCGGGCCGTGGACATCGGCGATGGTGATGAAGCCCTCGTTGGGGTAGCGCGAGATCGTCTGCGGCTGGTCGCGGAAGAAGAGTTCCAACCCCGGACCGCCCGAAAGACCGAACCCGCCGCCCATCTGGCCGAAGTCGGTGATGCCGTGGGCCTTGAGGTCGGCCTGCACGATGTGCCCCCGCGCGGCTGGATCGAGGCGGGTCAGCACGGCGGGGTCGGTGACGGCCTTCCAGCCGGAGATGCGTCTGCCGCCGGAGATGCGGACGTCCTCGCCCGGCGCAGCACGGTAGACCATCGGTGCGCCCTCCGCGCCCGAGTCCTCGGCGGAGAGCGCGAGCGTGCCCGCGAGTTCGTACACCCCGGCGTGGAGCGTGACGGCGATGCCCCCGGCGGGCAGTGCTCCGGCCTTCCGAACCGCGCGGACCTCGTCTCGCGCCCGCTCGATGGTGGCGAAGGGGCGCAGGGCCGAACCTTCGCCCGAATCGTCGCCGTGAACGACGGGCCGAGGAGCGACGTGAATCTCGCGCCCCGGCAGGAGCGGCTCCTTGATCGGCGCGGAGAGTGCCGGGTTCTCCATCGCCAGCGCATCCAGTTCCGCGAGCGTGAACCGCACGCTCAGGATCGAGGGCTTCTCATCGGCGGTCCACGTGCCGTAGGTCGTCGCCACGAGCGTGCCGCCCTCGAGCGACTCGAGGCCGGGGTATCCGCAGTCCCACGACGTCAGGTTGTCCTTGAGGCGGAACATGTACGAGCGGCGGTTGCCGTGTTTGCCCGGTCGCTTCGCCGCCGTCTCACCGGGCATCAGCGCCGGGGCTTCGGGCGCCAGCCGCGCGATCTCCTCCCACGTTCCCACCCACGCGACCCAATCGCCCTTCCACGGATCGTCCTTGGCCATGCAGCGGAAGGTCACGACCAGCCTACCGTCCTTCGCATACGCGGCAATGTGGCGATCGCCCGTGAGATGCGCGGGCAGTTCGACCGGCGCGGACCACGTTGCGGCCTTGTCCGTGCTGAACATGACGTGCGCGTTCTTCACCCGGCGGTTCTCACGCAGGAGCAGGGCGAAGGTGTGGTCGTCGGGAGACGCCACCACCCCCGGCTCGCACAGGTGGACATCCGACCCGCTCCAGATCGCCCGCGGCGCGGGCCACGTGGACCCCGCATCCGCCGTGTCGGTCTGGTAGAGCGTGAACGTGCCGGTCGCCTTGCCTTTCGGCGCGAAGAACCGCCCATCATCGTGGAAGAAGGCCGCGAACTTGCCGTCGCCGAGGTCGGCTAAGCCGCCCATCGCCACGATCCCGCCGAAGTCGCCGATGGGCGCGAGCTCCGTCCACGTCCGCCCGCCATCCGCCGAACGCGCTGCGCGGATGGGGTACAAGCCGGAGAAGAGGATCAGCGACTCGCCGCGTTCGGTCTTGTCCACGCGGAAGAGCGTCGGCGTCTCCATACTCGTGGCCCACGAGTCGGGCACGGGGAGGCGCGGCGACCAGGTCTTGCCGCCGTCCTCGCTGCGCTTGAGCACGATCGGGCCCTTGCCGTGTCCCTTGGGGTACGCGGCGAGGATCGTCTTGCCGTCCTCGAGCAGCAGCGTCGAGACGTGGCCGAGGTAGACGCCCGATTCCTTGTCCACCACCGTCTGCCGCGCCGCATCGCCGTCGAGGTCGAGGCGCACGACGGCGTCCGAGTCGTCAGAGTGAGCGCCCGAGATAGCGGCGGCAGGCGCTGCGAACTGAAACAATGCCAGAATGACGGCGAACGTCAGTGGCCGGGTCATGCGCATATCGGGAAGAGTATGGACTGCCCAGGTGCCGAGATTCGCCGACGGTGGTTTCCGCTCGGTTCCGCCGGCTTCTCGCCGCTGTCGACTCGTGTCTATTGCCACACTCTCGATGTCTGTGACCTATGTAGGCGAACCGACGCCATTGGCAACGCGGATGTCGTCGATGGTGTAGAAGCACCGTGGGTCGATCTCGCGAGCGGCGCGCACGACGTGCCGCGTCTTGGCGCGCCCCACCTGTACGAACAGCATCGTGACCGCGCCGTCCCGGCCCTCCCCCTGGAACTTGGTCACGCCGTAGCCGTCGGCGCGGAGTCGCTCGAACAGGGCCGCGCCCTCGCGGGTGAAGACCCGCACCACCTGCTCGCCGAAGGGGAGCCACCGCTGGAGCGTGACGCCGACATAGTTGCCCGTGGCGGCCCCCAGCGCGAAGGCCAGGCCGTAGGTCGGCTCGGCGCGGATGTGGGCGATCACCGCCGACACGGCGAAGACCCAGATCGTCACTTCCAGCAGCCCGAAGAGCCACGCCAGCCCGCGGTGCCCGCTGACGACCGCCACGGTGCGGATCGTCCCCAGCGAGACATCCCCGATGCGAGCGAGGACAATGATGAAGCAGCCGAGGATGATGTCCCAAGCCATGACCGTGATTCACTCCGTTCACCGAGTCGTCCCCTCGCGCGTGAACACGCGCACGACTGCGTTCGCTACGCGCGTTCACGCTCACCCGAACGTGATGAGCGGCTTGATCATGCCGTCTTCCTTGGTCTGCATCATCGTGAATGCACACTTGATGTCCGCGAACTTGAAGCGGTGCGTGGTCATCGCGAGCGGGTCAACACGCCCGTTGCGGATCAGCCGCATCAGGCGGCCCATGCGCTCCGAGCCGCCGGGGCACAGGGCCGTGCGGATGGTCTTGTCGCTCATGCCCACGCCCCAGTCCAGTCGCGGTATGGGCACGGTGTCACCGTCACCGTGATACCCGATGTTGGAGATCGTCCCGCCCGGCCGCGTCGCGCTGACGCACGCCGCGAACGTCGTGGGCGATCCCAGCGCCTCGATCGCGGTGTCCACGCCCGCGCCGCCGGTGGCCTTGCGGATCGCTTCGACCGGGTCCTCCTTCGTGAAGTCAACGACCAGGTCGGCCCCAAACTTCCGGGCCATCGACGTGCGATCCGGCCTGCTCTCCACCCCGATGACCAGGCCCGCCCCGCGCAGCCGCGCCCCGACGATCGCCATCATCCCGATGGGCCCGACGCCGAAGACCGCGACGCTCCCGCCGATGGGGATGTTCCCGAACTCCGCGGCCACGAAGCCCGTCGAGAGCATGTCGCAGCAGTACGCAGCCTGCTCGTCGCTCAGACCGTCGGGGATCGGCGCGAGGTTGGCGATCGCGTCGTTCACGTGGAAGTACTCCGCCATGCTCCCGTCCTTGGTGTTGGCGAATTTCCACCCGCCGAGCATCCCGCCGCATTGCGACGAATAGCCGCGCTGGCAGTTGTCGCAGGCGTAGCACGGCGTGATGGCGTTGACCGCGACGCGCTGGCCGATCCTGAACATCCCCGTCGCGGCCACCGCCTGGCCCAGTTCGTGGATGACGCCCACCGCCTCGTGACCGAGGGTCAGGTCCGTGCGCGGCCCGATCGCGCCGGCGACCGTGTGGGTGTCCGACGTGCAGATCAGCGCGGCGGTCGTGCGAAGGATCGCGTCGTTCGGGCTGGGCCGCGGGATGGGCTTGTCGATGATCCCCACTTCGCCGATCCCGTGCATCACAAAGGCCTTCATCGTTGCTGTCATGGAACGCTCCGATTGAGTATTGGGTTGTTGTCTCTATCGCCACCGTCAAGCGGTGAGATCGGGTTTGACGGCGAGGATGGAGCACGGCGCCCCGCGCACCACCCGCTCGGCCGTTGAACCGAAGACCATATCCCGGATGTTCCACCGATCGCGCGTCCCTAGGATCGCCAGGTCGCATCCCTGTTCCTTGACGAACCGGACGATCGCGTGGCCGTACCCGCCGCCCCGCCACTCGGACTCAAGGCAGTGGAACCCGGCCTTCAGCGCGTTGAGCTCGTGCGAGAAGGGTGCGCAGAACTCTCGCACGCGGTCCTCGACGCCCCGATTGAGCTGCGCCTTGAAATCGGGCATGTGCGCCTTGACGCCCGCCGGCGGGCCAAGGCCGTACCAGGGGTCGTCGTACACATGTAGAACGTGTAGCGCCGCGCCGTCCTGCGCGGCGACCCTGATCGCCTGCTGCAACGCAAGTTTGGAGGTGTCGGTGAAATCGAGGCAGGCCACCACGCTCCTGAACGGACCGGCGTGGTTCTCTCGGACCAGCAACACGTTCATTCTTGCTCGCTGCATGCACGATGTGGCGGTGGGACCAATGCCCTTGTGCGCATCGAGCACGCTGTGCGATCCGAGCACGAGCAGGTCCGCGCCCGCGCGGGCGGCAGCCTGGAGAATGATCTCGCGGGGAGTGCCCACCTCAATGTCGCACTTCACATCGGTGCGCGTTGGCGCGGCTGCCGCGAACACAGCCCACGCGGTCGTCGCATCCGCGACAAAGTCCGCCTGAGTGGGTAGCGGAAACGGGAATAGCGGGTGCGGCGCCGGTACATAGGACGGGAGTGCCACGGCATGCACGGCGCGCAATGAGGCACGGTTGCACTCCGCGAAACGCGCCGCCACTCTGAATGCCGCGATGGAACAGGGCGAGAAGTCCACGGCGACGAGGATCGACTTGAGATTGCTCATCTGATTCGCTCCAAGGTCAGGCGTATACAGCGGACGCACGGACTCCGCGGCTTACGCGTCTTTCGCCGGGGATCGCCGGCGACCAACATCCCCCGCCCGGTGCTGCCGAAATCGCCGACGCGCCTGTGTATCGATGCGCTCGACGACTCTGCGGATGGCCGCATCGAGCTTCCGGGCCGCGGCGTCGATGGCGGCATAAAGATCATCGGCGCGGGCTCTGACCGCGACGGGTTCGCGGCCGTTGACGCGGGCTTCCATCACGCAGCGGGCATCGTTGTCGCCGTGCTTGGTCCCGTTGACATCCTCGAAGTGGACCTCGATGGCTGTCATCTTGGCTCCGTAACGCCGGAACACGCCGACGAGCTTGCGGCGAACCCACGCCTCGATCGCGGCGCTGGTCTGGAGGTTGCCGGGCTTGATGTGGATGGGCAGGTCGACGGCTCTCGGGGGCATGTGATGCCTCCTCATGGGGATGATCTGGGTTCACCGATCGAAGTGATGCTCACGTTCGGGCTGGTACTCGATCCGCTCGACGGTCACGCGCCGCGACACACGCCCGCCCGCGCACTCGACGCTGGCGCCTTCGCGAGCGCCCAGCAGCGCCGCCCCGAGCGGCGAGAGAACGGACAGCCCGCCAGACTCAGAATCCGGGTAGGTTAGTTCGTACGTTTCGGGTTCTTCATCGCCGGGGTGGCGCACCAGCACCCGCGTGTTCATCGTGACCACATCGGGCGGCACCCGGCGCGGCGCGACCTTCCGGGCTTGGTCGAGGAACGCGCGGAGACGCAGCACCGCAGCGTCCATAAATGCGCCCGTGAGCAGCGGCTGAAGCCGGGCGAAGTCCAGGGAGTTGACGATCGGTTGGGTGGTCATGGGGCACTCCTTGCGTGCGCGGCACGCGAAAGATGAAACGGGTTCAAACACCGCCGCGAGCCGCTACAGGTGCAGGTCGCCCGCCGCCTCCGGCTGGTAGAGCACGCTCAGGATGTCGCACGAGCGCTCCGCGCCGCCGGGGACGCGGAAGGTCACGGGCTGTCCCACGCGGCACCCCAGGATCGCCGCGCCCAGGGGTGCGAGCACGGAGATGCGGTCCTCTTCCGGGTCGGCCTTCTCGGGGAAGACCAGCGTCATGGTCCACGTCCGCCGCCCGTCCCGCAGGCGGATGCGCGAGTTCATCGTGACCACGTCGGGCGGCACCTCGTCGGGGCCGACGACGACCGCGCGGTCGAGTTCGGCCGCGAGCGTGGTTAGGTACGGTCGGTCGCGGTCATCGCCGATGGTGGGGTCGCCGGAGGACACGATCAGGGCTCGCAGGCGCTCCATGTCCTGGTGCGTAACGTGGATGGTGCGGTTGTTCATGGGGTGCTCTTGGTGCTCGGAGGGAGTGTTCAAGGTCGGGTTCATCAACGCTTACGGGAAAATGCCGCGCTCGGCGTACACCTGCTCGATCCGCCGCAGCGCCACGGCGTACGCGGCGGTGCGCCAGTCCAGCGACTTCTCAGCGACCATTCCCTTCACGCGGGCGTACGCGTGCTCCAGGATCTCCCGCAACCGCTGGTCCACCTCCGCCGCGTTCCACGCCGCGCCGCCGCGGTTCTGGAGCCACTCGAAGTACGACACGATCACGCCGCCCGCGTTGCACAGCACATCCGGCAGCACGTCGATGCCGCGCTCGCGAAGGACGGCGTCGCCCTCGGGCGTCGTCGGGCCGTTCGCCCCCTCGGCGACCAGCCGCACGTTCAGTTGCCGCGCCGACTGGCCCGTCACCTGGTTCTCCAGCGCGGCGGGGATGAACACATCCGCCTTGACGCCGAAGAACGCTTCGAGCGAGATCGTCTCCGCGCCGGGGAAGCCCGCGACGCCGCCCTTCTTCTTGACATGCTCGGCGAGCGCATCGGCGTCCAGCCCGGCGGCGGTGGGAGCCCTGATCGCCCCGGTCACATCCTGCGCGGCCATCAACTTCGCGCCCTTGTCCTTCAGGATGCGGGCCGCCCACGAGCCAACCTTGCCGAAGCCCTGCACCGTGTACGAGAGGTCGGTGAGTTTGCAGTGGCGGTCCACCGCCCACATCCCGATGAGATCGACCACGCCCTGCCCGGTCGCCTTCTCGCGCCCCACAGACCCGCCCGCGCTGACCGGCTTGCCGGTGACCACCGCCAGAGCGCGGTAACGCTCCTGCGGCGGCAGCGTGGCGGCGTATGTATCGACGATCCACGCCATCGTTCGGGCGTCGGTGTTGACATCCGGCGCGGGCACATCGTACCCCGGGCCGATGTTCGCGCCCAGCGCGTAGACGAACCGCCGCGTCATCCGCTCGACCTCGCGCCGGCTGAGCGTCGCGGGATCGACCTGGACGCCGCCCTTGCCCCCGCCGAAGGGGATGTCCACCAGGGCGCACTTGATCGTCATCCAGGCCGCGAGCGCGCGCACCTCGTCAAGGCTCACGTCCGGGTGATACCGGATGCCGCCCTTGAACGGCCCCAGCACGTTGTTGTGCTGCACGCGATACCCGGAGAACATCTCGACCCGCCCGTCGTCCATCTTCACCGGGAAGTTCACGGCCACCTCGCACGCGGGCGACGACAGGATCTTCCGGACCTCCGGGGCCAGGCCCGCGGCCTCGGCGGCGCGGTCCATCTGCTCGCGCACGCGCTGGAAGAGTTTGGGGTGTTCGGCGTTGTGCGCCGGCGTGGAGCCGTTCGTGGCGGGCACGGACTGCTGGGGCTTGGACGGGGCGGCGATGGTGGCGCTGGACATGGTGATAGACCTCCGGGTTGATGAGACACCGGAGCCATTGCAACCCGCGTGCCAGCTCCGATCCGCGTTCAGCGCGGCGGGAACGCGGTTCATCGCCATCGAGGCGCGGGGAGGAACGAACCGGCGGGGGGTTTCACCCCGCCCGGGACGTACGCTTCGTCGGCGGAGGACCGCTCGCGCGAGCGCCGCTCGCACGGATCCTCCGCAACGGGCCAGGCGTCGCCTCGTGGACACGCGCATGATCCGGTCGCTCGCACACCTCGCACACCTCGCGCTCTTCGCCGCCGTGTACGTCGCGGCCGCGGTAGTGTGCGCAGCGCAACTCACGGGCACGCAGGGCGCGCTCACGCCGGTTGTCCTGCTCTATGCCTGGAGCACGGCCCTGCTCGCGTACCTGCTCGACCGCGTGAAACTCCGCGATGCGTGGCTGGACCCCGCCGACCGCCAGGCCCACCCCGACCGCTTCGCGTTCCTGTTCACCCACCGCCGCGCCGCCCGGCTGCTCATGGCGGGCGCGGGCGTCGTGTCGCTCGTGAGCGGGTGGATGATCCATCCCACCCACCCCATCGCCGCGGCGGGGACGTTTGCCACTATCGCGGGCGTGCTGCTCTACGCGGGGCGGCCCCGCACGGCGGGTGGGGGGGCGCGCGTGAAGGACCGCTTCGTCGTCAAGAACCTGTTTGTCGGCGCGGGGATCGCGGGCTTCGCGGTGCTGATCGTCTGCATAGCGGCGGCGCGGCGGGATGGCGTCGGCACCGGCGGGTACGACGCGGCGTCAATCACGGATGTCTTC
>CALLYM010000233.1 GCA_937858155.1 uncultured Phycisphaerales bacterium
CGCTCACAAGCTGGCGCGCCATTCCAAGCCTAAGTTCGCTCGAGTTGGCCGGAACGGATCCGTGTCGCTGACTCTCGGAACTCGCATCGGCGGAGCTGCCGGATTCCCGCCCGGCTTTGACGAGTGTGGTGGCGATAGCGACATCGCCACCAGCGGAAGTCTGCTGGATCTTACCTCAACCAACGCTTAGCAGAGGTTGCTTGGACAGGGTGTTCTGATGCCACAAACCTACGACCTTGAGTTTCACAGCGTCAGCCAGGGCACGCTTGAATGACGCGTAGGGCTGCGCTCCTTTGAGACGCGTCACTATCTTCACCATCTCATCCGATTGCGTCACGCCGAGAAAGAACGTTGGAGTTGAATTCACGCCGAGCTGTTTCGCCTGCTTCCGTCGTGGTCTGTCCGTGTCCTGTTGCCGCGCCATGTGACGGATGCCCAGAAGCCGTATCGCCGGGCCTTCACTGAGCACTTGATAGAGCCCTTGCCGTTGGAGACCACGACCGAACTCCGCTGGTACTTCCACGCGCGGCGTGGGGTTGGCACCGAACGCGACGAACGGTTCTTCGATGCGGAGGTGGGCTTTGCCCGCTCACGATTCCAGGCGCTATTCGAGGTCTGGCAGGAACAGGGCGACCGTGTGCTGGATGCGGCGTCGTCTCCGGTGCTGAAGGACGCTGTGGCCCGGGGCGATGGCTGCCTCGAGTTCGTGGTGCTCCCATATCCCTATCTACATCTCCTTCCTCTGGTAGGCACGGCATGACAGGCGAGTGCAGGGGGATGACGGCCGGGATGATGGGCCAGGGGAGTGTCATCCCGCGCGTGGCCGGTGCGGAGCACCGCGCAGACCCAGCAAGGACGCCCATGCCCACGGACGGCGCATACCCACATCCCTCCCTCGCCAAGAACATCGAGCCCAAACGGGCGGTGCAGCCGCCGCCCGATCTTGCGCTCGCGGGCGATATCGCTCGCGATGACCGTTTCGACATCGAGGGCCTGCACGTGTCCATGCTCGGCATTGGCGGCTCGGGTATGTCGGGGCTCGCCCGCATTCTGAAAGGTCGTGGGGCGGTCGTCTCGGGCAGCGACCAGGAAGAGAGCGATCTCACTCAGGCGCTGCGGGCGGCAGGCATCGAGGTCCACTTCGACCAGTCCCGCGAGCTCCTCCCGCAGGACTGTGCAATGGTGATCGCGTCGGCGGCCGTCCGCCCCGAGCACCCTCAGTGGATGGAGGCCGAACGCCGCGGCATCCCTGTGCTGCTGTACGCCGAAGCACTGGGCAAGTGCATGCTGGGCCGCACCGGCGTGTGCATCGCCGGCACCCACGGCAAGAGCACGACCACCGCGATGCTGGGCTGCGTCCTTGCCGACTGTGCTTTAGACCCAACCGTCATCGTCGGCGCGACGAGCTCGCAGCTTACGTACGGCTGCCTCGGCGGGAAAGACGCTTCTCCGGGCTCCACGGGTTTCCGCCTTGGCGCCGCTGCCATCCCCCGCGGACCACTCGCCGGTGCGCCGGGATTGCTCGTGGCAGAGTCCTGCGAGTTCAACCGAAGCTTCCACAACTTCCACCCAGCGATCGCCTCCATCAGCAGCGTCGAGGCCGACCACCTGGACGTGTACGGCACGCTCGACGCGGTGATCGAAGCCTTTCATCAGTTCGCAAGACTGCTGCCCAACGCCGCCGCGGGGGGCAGGCTCCTCATCGCGCACGACGGCGCGCACCGCCGCGAAGTCACGCGAGGGCTGGACTGCGCAATCGAAACGATTGGCTTCACCCCCGAAGCGGACTATGTCGTTTCATTCGACCCGCCCACCCGCGCGGTGCAACTCTCGCACCAGCACATGACGCTTGCCCGCTGGAACAACATTGTCCCGGGCGCACACAACGCGTTCAACGCATCGGTGGCGCTCACGCTGGCGCACTGGCTCGGCGCGGACGCCGCCCAGGCCGCGATGAGCCTGGCCCACTTCGCTGGCATCGACCGGCGGCTGCAATTCCTGGGTGAAAAGCCAGTACCCGGCGGCCTCGCGCGTGTGTACGACGATTACGGACACCACCCGACGGAGATCGACGTCACGCTCCGCGCCCTCCGCGAGGCGGAACGCCCCGAAACGCGCGCGGGACGCCTCATCTGCATCTTCCAGCCCCATCAGCACAGCCGTACCCGCCACCTGCTCGAAGAATTCGCCAACTCGTTCAGCCAGGCCGACATCGTCATCGTTCCGCACATCTACTTCGTGCGCGACAGCGAAGAAGAACGCCAGAAAGTGACCGCCGACGACCTTGTGGCCCGCCTCCGCGAAAAGGGTGTAAAGGCCTTGCACCTCTCTCCCTTCGAAACCATCGTGGACCACCTGCAGACGCTCGTGCGTCCCGGCGACGTCGTGGTCACCATGGGCGCCGGTCCCGTCTGGCAGGTTGCCCGTGGTTTCCTGGCCGCGCAAGTGCCAGGCGCGGTGGCATGAGAGCGCCTCCCAATCGTTGAACGCCGAAGTCCGCGTCCGCCATGCCCGCCACCCTCGACATCCCCCTCCAGCACCACGCACCGATCAAGACATGGTTCGAGATCGGCGGTACCGCCGACCGGTTCGCCGTCGCGACCAGTCCAGATGCGTTACGGTCGCTCCTCGCTGTGGACCCGTCGCTCCGGATTCTCGGCGACGGTGCGAATCTCCTTGTAGACGACGATGGCGTCGGCGAGATCGTCGTATCGCTGGCGACGCCCGCATTCGCGTCCATCTCCATTAATTCTGCCTCTGGTCTTGTGACCGCCGGAGCAGGCACCCACCTCTTCCGCCTTATCAACGACACGGTCGCCGCGGGGCTGGGGGGGCTTGAGGTGCTTGCCGGAGTGCCCGCCACGCTCGGGGGAGCCCTTGTGATGAACGCGGGCGGCGCGTACGGGGAGATCGCTTCCGTCGTGCATCGCGTGTTCGCGATATCCCGCGACGCTCAGGAAGTCGTGCTCGAACGCCGCGAGATCGACTTCTCGTACCGGCACAGCGGCCTCAACGACCTCATCATCACCGGAGCTGAGCTGCAGTTGACGCCGGGCGACCCGGTCCGGCTCGCGGCCCGCAAGAAGCAGATTAATGAGGCCAAGGCCGCCAGCCAGCCCCTTGCCGCGAATTCCGCGGGCTGCTGCTTCAAGAACCCGACGCTGCAAGAGGCGCTGCCAGGCATCGGCAACGCCGGCCAGCGGGTTTCTGCAGGCCTGCTCATCGACCGTGCCGGTCTCAAGGGCACTCGCGTCGGTGGGGCACTGGTGAGCAACCGTCACGGCAACTTCATCGTTGTGGACAAAAAGCACGCGAACGCCCGGGACGTGATCGACCTCATGGAACTGGTCGCCGCGGGAGTGCGCCGCGAATTCGGCGTCACGATCGACCGTGAAGTCGTCGTGTGGACCAGGCGCTGACGCACGCACGTGATGATTCTTCCTTGTCAATGACGGACCAGCCACCCAACCACACGCGCGTACTTGTCCTCGGCGGTGGCCCCGACAGCGAGCGGGAGGTCTCCCTCGAATCAAGCAAGGGCGTGGCCGATGCGCTCGCCATCGCCGGTTACCGCGTCCGCCGCGAGGTCATCGACCGCATCTCCTCCAGCGAACTTCGCGCCCTCGCGGTCGATGTCATATTCCCCGTTCTTCACGGCCCCTGGGGCGAGGGCGGCCCGCTGCAGGACATACTCGCGGAAGTCGGCAGGCCCTTTGTGGGCTGTCGCGCCGCCGCCGCCCGGCTCGCGATGGACAAGATGGCGACTAAACTCGCCGCCCTCCGCGCGGGTGTGCCCACGCTGCCGGCGGCGGTCCTGAACATCCACGACGACGAGCCGCCGATCCCTCTGCCGGCGGTCGTGAAACCGATCCACGAGGGCAGCAGCGTCGGCGTGCACATCTGCCGATCCCGGCAGGACTGGGATCGCGCAATGTCCGCGGTGCTCGACGCCCGCAAGTCCCACCCCGCACGCACTTCCATGGTCGAACAGGCTGTTCTGGGCGGGCGTGAACTGACGGTCGGCATCCTTGATGGCCAACCACTGCCCGTGATTCAGATCGAGTCCGCCGTGGAGTTCTACGACTACGAGGCCAAGTACAAGCGGGACGACACGCGGTACACGCCCGATCCAACTCTCAAGGGCGGCCTACGGGAAGAGCTCCAGCGCCGGGCGGTGGCCGTCGCGAGGGAAGTGGGGGTGCGCCACCTCTGCCGCGTCGACTTCCTTGTGGACAAGGACGACAACCCGTGGCTGCTGGAAGTCAACACCATGCCCGGTTTTACAAGCCACTCGCTGGTGCCCATGGCAGCCAAGCATGCGGGGCTGGACTTCCCTTTCCTTACCTCCAAGCTTGTCCAGTTAGCCCTCCGGGACGCCTAAGCGAGCATCCGTCTGTTCCGAATCCCCATTTCACGATTTTCTGTGCCATATGTCGATATCCGGACCGTCCGTGGGGGGCATCCCAGCGGACTGAGCTTTCGGTCTACCAACACGTTTTTCGCCCCGCTGCGTCCTTGGTTGGGGGGCATGAAGCAAGCGAGTCCTCCGCATGGCCATGGTCGCCGCAACTCCCTCCAAGAACACCCCACCCTTCGCCTGGCGCCTCTTCCTCACATACCTCGGCACGTTTTTCACGCTGACGGTGGTGGTGGGGTCGCTCGTCCTGCTCGCTGCCGGGATGCGCCCGCTTGAGCGCCTGGTAGCCGGCTCCCAGCCATCACCCGCGCCCACCATTCTGATCCAATGGCCCAAAGTCAAACCAGCCGAGGGAAAGCCTGCAATAACGTGGGTGCCCGAACAGCAGCGGGACGCACTCCTGGACCGCGCCCGCCACGCCCTCGCCGATGGTCCGCAGGACATCTCCGGCACAAGTCTCGCACGCGTGGGCCACGCCCTGGCCGAGTCCGGCTGGTTCACCGGCCCGCCCGTCGTGCGTCGCGGGCAGGGCAACGCCATCGTCATCGACGGGCAGTGGCGTGTGCCGGCGGCCGTGGTGCGCCGCGGGGGCGTCGATCAGCTTGTTTCGTGGGAGGGCGCCCCCATGCCCGTCACACTCCCCGCGGGTCAGGCCCGATTCCCTGTGATTGAGAACCCTGCCTGTGCGGTCCCCCGCCTCCCGGATGGTTCGCTCGACTGCGCTTCTGCTTGGGCCGGTGAGGACATGGCCGCAAGCCTCGAGCTCCTCCAGGTCCTTCTCCGCCAACCCTGGGGCTCGCAGGTAGCGGGTGTAGACGCGTCCAAGTTTTCGCAGGACAAGTCCCTCACGCTCACCACGGTGTACGGCACACGCGTGGTGTGGGGTGGCCGCGTCAGCAAGCCCTCGTTGGGGGAAGTTAGCAGCGCCCAGAAACTCGCCCACCTCAACGAGCTCAACACTCAGCACAGGCGCATCGACGCAGGCTTCCCGATGATCTACGTCAACGGGACCAAGCTCCAATTTGATATCTCCGCGACCGCCCAGGCGCTCGCCGCGGGTGAGCAGGCTGCCACGCCGCAGTAAGCGGTCTGGCCACGCCCCGTCAGCAGTAAGCGAAACTCACATCCCGCCCGGTGCGGGCAACTGCGGGATCGGGCCCTTGGTGAAGCCGGGCTCCTGGATGAATTCGTCGAAATAGACGTCGTCGTTGGTGCCGTCGACGCCGTCCGCGCCCATGCTGCGGATGGTGAACTCAGAGCCGTCGGGGGCCACTTCATACACCAACTGGTTGCCCCACTTGTCCGTGCACATGAAGGGCGGGTATTCCTGCCCGAGCGCGGCAAGGTTGGACGGGTACGAGCCTGTCGTGTTATGGTGCTTGACCACCGCTTGGGCCGCGCCGGCGGCCTTGGCCATGCTCCAAAATCCGCCAACACTGCCCATCGCAACGTTCACGATCAACGCCACAACGGTCAGGATGAGCCCGATCGCGCCGAGGATGATGCCCGTGATCGCTAACCCCTTGGGCCGCTTGAACACCGCGATGATCGAAAGCACGAGACCAATCAGCGATACCAGCCCGAGAACCGGGAACACGCACGTGCAGCACGAGGCGAGGAGCCCCACCAGCGAGCAGATGAACCCCACGATACCCAGCGGGTTGCTCCCCTTGCCCTGCTGCTCGGGCTGGGCAAAGACGGTCTGCGTCGCGAAGGGTGAACCGCTCTGAGACATGGGAAACCCCTTTCGGTGGAGTTCGTGGGAGCCAAGGACGTACGGGCCGAATAGGCAATGTAGCCTGCTCGTTCGCGTGGTGCAAGGGGGCTGCCCGCGGCTACCCCACCCTCGCTCTCGGGACCGCGGCCAAAAGCCGCCGTGTGTACTCGTGCGCTGGATTGCGCAGCACCTGTTCCCTCCCGCCAACTTCCACGATCCTGCCGGCTTGCATCACCGCGATCCGCCCACACACGTGATGGATCACGCCCATGTCGTGGCTGACAAAAAGGTACGACAGCCCCAGGTCGCGCTGCAGGTCCATGAGCAGGTTGAGGACCTGAGCCTGCACCGACACGTCCAGCGCGCTCGTGGGCTCGTCACACACAATGAACCTCGGTGACAACGCCAGCGCCCGCGCGATCGCAATCCGCTGCTTCTGACCGCCGGAGAACTCGTGCGGGTACCGCCCCATCGCGGACGCGTTCATGCCGCAGCGGTCCAGCAGGTCCGCCGCGCGACCGTGTGCCTCCCGCGTGCTCTTGCAGACCCCATGGACAAGCAACGGTTCCGCGATCGCTTCGCCGACGCGCATCCGGGGGTTGAGCGATGAGCCTGGATCCTGGAACACAATCTGCATGCGCTGCCGGAGCGCCCGCATGCGGGAACCGTCCGCCGCCAGCACGTCCTCGCCTTCAAACTTCACCGAACCCGCGTCGGCGTCGATCAGCCGCAGCACCGCGCGGCCTACCGTGGTCTTGCCGCAGCCGGATTCGCCCACCAGCCCGAGTGTCTCGCCCCGTCCAACATCGAACGACACACCGTCCACCGCGGTGGTGTACGACACGGTCCGCTGCAGCAGACCGCCCCGCACCGGGAACCGCACCGTGAGGCCCT
Organism: uncultured Phycisphaerales bacterium; assembly: GCA_937858155.1. Lineage (GTDB taxonomy): Bacteria > Planctomycetota > Phycisphaerae > Phycisphaerales > UBA1924 > BJHL01. The sequence goes on from CALLYM010000233.1 coordinate 7,029, forward strand.
CCACACGCAGCAGCGTGGGCGTCGCACGCTCGGTCAAGTTGACGGGCCCGTCGATCATCGCGGCGAGGTTACGGACGCCCCGCCCCGGTCGACGGTCGCCCCCCGCATCGCTCTCTTGGCATGCGCGTCTGATAGACCAGGCAGCCCGCGGCGGGTCACCTCCGCCCGGCGTTGACACCCCATCCAACCCGCCTACCGTTCGCCCGTCGGGCAGGTAGCTCAGTTGGTAGAGCACCGCATTGAAAATGCGGGTGTCGCCGGTTCAAGTCCGGCTCTGCCCATTGTTGGGTTTTCCGGCGGCTGAAAGGCCGCCGGACTCCATTTGGCCTGAGCCGCGGGGCTGAACGCCCTCCCGACGACTCCCAAAACAACGGCCCTTGGGAGACCCGGACTTGTCCTGCGGCGCGCTTTTGGCAAAGCGGGATGCGCCGGTAGGGGTCCGAATCTCCGAAGGGCCGTCTGGTTCAAGTCCTCCCGCTTTGCCGGACCCATCTTCGTCGAACCCGCCCCCACTTGTCAAGTTTTCGCGCGCAGAATCCGCCGGGCGCTCCAGGTTGTCCACATTCGGCCCGCCGTTGCCCCGTGGCGCGGCTTCCCGGGAACGGCCTACGAGGGCGTCCCCGCCGATCGACATCACGGCGGCGAGCGCTCGTTGCTCGTAGGTCAGCGGCGACTCGCCTCCCACTCGGGCGACGCCGGGCGCGACGAGGGTGAGAGTCCCACCGTCGAGGAGGGAGCGCCACCGCCGCGGTGGCAACCCGGCCTCGGTGAGTTCGCCGGCGCGCCACGAGGCCCGAGCGGAGGAAGGGTCGGAGATCGATCACGCACTCGTGTGTGCGCGAGGGAGGGTCGACCGGCAGCCGTGGCGCCGATTCGCTCACGCTGTTGCTGCCATGGACCCCGGCAGCGGGGAGTGCGACTCTCTCACGCCGGAGGAGTCGTTACTTCTTCTTGGACTTCTTCTTCGGGTAGTGCATGCCCATGGGCGATTCCTCGAACGGGGGCCGGGTCGAAAACGGGGCCGAGATGCTAGGCGCACTGCCTGTTCAGGTAAAGTAAGGCCCGCTCAAGGCAGGAGTTATCGCGCTTGCCCGCTGGGGCGAGGCGAAGAACCCACCCGCAACCCCACCCAATCGGTGCGCCGCCGACCGAGGGCTGGCTCAAGGCGGTGTCTTTCGCGCTCAACCAACTCGGCCGCTCGCTCGCGACTAGCCGTAATCCCCAGCAGTCGCGGGTACGTGAGTTTCCCTAAATCGGTGTCCCGTCCGGTCCGTTTGCCCAACGTTTGTTCGTTACCTGCTAGGTCAAGCAGATCGTCGACAACCTGAAACGCCAAGCCAATTTGCAAACCA
>CALLYM010000234.1 GCA_937858155.1 uncultured Phycisphaerales bacterium
TCAACGCAATCACGATGTTCCTTGGGGGCGTGGTCACCATCGCGCTGCTGGTGGGCGGCATCGGCATCATGAACATCATGCTCGTCTCCGTGAGCGAGCGCACCAGGGAAATCGGCCTCCGCAAGGCGGTGGGCGCCAAGCCGAGCGTCATCCTCCTCCAATTTCTAGTGGAGGCGGTCACGCTGTGTCTGGTCGGATGCGGCGTCGGGCTGGCGCTGGGATTCGCGCTCATCTTCGCGCTGCGGGCCAACCCGGACTCACCGGTCGCCAAGGCCGCGGTGCCCACGTGGGCAGTCCTGCTCGCGGTAGTCTTCTCCGCGGGCACGGGGATCATCTTCGGCATGTTCCCGGCGATCAAGGCGGCCCGCCTCAACCCCATCGAGGCTCTCCGCCATGAATAGCCGGATCCGTGGTTGGCCAGCACATTGTCGGGGTCGATGAGGGAGGAATCGTGATACAGACAGACGACAGGATAACTTTCTCAGGACTCACCGTCCGCGCCCCGATCTTGCGTGCACTCCCGGCCGTCCTGCCATTCGTGAAACTCTGCGCTCTCACGCCACTCTGCTGCGCTCTTCTCTCAGCGTGTTCGCCCAGTCCTTTCGAGCGCGATGGCACCGACTACGCGCGTCGGGTCGCCCTAAATCGCCTCCGCTCGATCGCTCCTGCCACGCTCGGTGCGTACCGCGCAGCTCCCACCGCGACGGCCGGTACGCACGCCTCCCCCACCGCCGAGTCTCTGCGTGCACGGTTTGACGGACCAGAATCACGCCCTGTATCGCTGGAGGAAGCCCGTGCCAGTGCGCTCGTCAACAACCTTGACCTCCATGTCGCGATCATTGAGCCCGCCATCGCCGCCCAGCGTGTGAGCGAAGAGGACGCACGTTTCGAAACCGCTTTCACCCTCCGCGCCAATTACGTCGATTCACAGGCCCCTACATCCTCTTCCCTGTCATCGGCGGAATTCAAGTCTTTCAGTGTGACCCCAGGGGTGCGCTACAAAACCCGCACCGGCGGCACGCTGGACATCACACTACCCGCCAGCCGGGACGAGACAAACAACTCTTTCACATTCCTGAACCCCGCCTACGAATCAGACCTGCTCTTCAGCCTCAGCCATCCGCTGCTGCGCGGGGCGGGGCGGCGCATCAACACCGCAGCGATCCGCATCGCTGGCTACAACGAGCAGGCCGCGGGCTCGCGTGCAAAGCTGGAGGTGATGCGCCAATTGACAAGCGTGGACCGGGCGTACTGGCTGCTCTCCCAGGCGCGGAGCGAACTCTCCGTGCGGCAGCAGCAGCTGGAGTTGGCTCAGGCCCAACTGGACCGGGCGCAGCGCAGGGTCAACGCCGGCGCCGCGGCGGATATCGAGGTCGTTCGCGCGGAGGAGGGTGTGGCACAACGGATTGAGGCGATCATTGTCGCCCAGAACAACGTCCTGTTGCGTCAACGGGAGTTCAAACGCGTCACGAACATGCCCGGCCTCGGCGTCGAATCCCCCACCATGGTCGTTCCCCTCACTCCGCCCGACCCCGTGCAGTTCGAGTTTGACGTGCCCGCGCTTGTCTCGCACGCGCTCGATAACCGCATGGAACTGCTGGAGCTTGAGCTGCGCCTTGCGTCCGACGCGGTACAGCAGGGGCTGGACCGCAACGCGCTGCTGCCACTGGTCAACCTCACCTACTCCTACCGCCTGAACGGCCTTGGCAGCACATTCGGAAGGTCGATGGAGGATGTGTACGAAACCCGATACCCGGAATGGACGCTCGGCGTCGACGCCGAGTTTCCGTGGGGTAACGAGGCCGCGAAGTCGCGCCTTCGGCAGACGATGCTCCAGCGCCTGGCCGACATGGCGACCCGCGATTCACGAGAGCAGACGATCCGCCAGGAGGTGCTCAACGCCATCGACCAGATCGACACAACGTGGCAACGCATCCTCGCCGCACGCCAGAGTGTCGTGGCGAGCACGCGCACTTTCCAGGGCGAGCAGCGCCAGTTTGATGTGGGCCGCAGCACGAGCACCAACGTGCTGGACGCCTCCACGCGCCTCGCGGAAGCCCAGCTCGCGGAGGCGCGTGCCCTGGCCGACTATCAGATCGCGCAGGTGGACCTCGCGTTCGCCACGGGCACGCTGCTGGGCGCGGACAAGGTCTCCTGGGAGCCCGCCCCCGCGCCCGACATTCATCAACCGGACCCCGCTGAGGAAGTGCCGGCTCAATTGGCCGAGCCCACGCCGCACAACCCTGATTGACCTGACTTTCATCCCAATTCACGCGGCCGAGGCGTCAAACACCCCTGTACCCTCCCGGGATGTCCCAGACTCAATACGACGAATCCCGCAGTTTCGCCGCATGGTTTGCTGGCCCCAAGGCCGAGAATGGAGACTGGTTTGTCTCCGTGCTGAGACGAATTGCGGAGGACTATTACGCGTGGCGACGCAACTACTTCCCGGGCGACGGAGTGGTGATCGACTCGGTAGTGCGCCGAGGCACGGAACAATTCCAGGATGCCTTTGAAGACCGGCTGATCGAGTTGTTAGGACGTCTGAAGGCAGACTTCCCTTTCTACAGCCCGCGGTACGCCGCCCACATGCTCAGCGAGCAGACGCTGCCGAGCATCGCGGGGTACTTCGCGGCGATGCTCTACAACCCCAACAACGTCACGAACGAATCCGCACCCGTGACGGTGCGGCTGGAGCATGAGGCTTCACGGCTCATTGCACGCATGCTCGGGTATACCGACGAGGCGTGGTCGCACATCACCAGCGGGGGCACGGTCGCGAACTTCGAGGCGCTCTGGGTCGCCCGCACGACGCGGTACCTGCCGTTCGTGGTGAACGACATGCGGACATCGCTCGCGTTGCCGCCCGCGCGGTGGGGAACGGATGTCAGGACCCTCTTGGGCATCCCGCCGTGGGAAGCGCTCTCCGAATTCGCTCGGTGCTTCGACGACGCCGCCGACGCCCATGGCGGAGGAGGTGCCACCACGCGTCGTGCGGTCGACGCATACCTGCAATCTCCCTTCTGCGTGGTGCAGCGGGGGCTGGCGCCGATTCTCTCGCGTCTCAATTCCCGTCCTGCGCTGCTGGTGCCTGAGACGCACCATTACTGTTTCGACAAGGCCCTGGACATCCTGGGCGTTGGGCGTGACTCCCTGGTGAACATCCCCGTGGATGACGAATTCCGGATGGACGTGGGCGCGCTTTCTGAATCTCTGGACCAGCTCGACGCCGAAGGTCGGCACGTCCTCGCAGTAGTCGCGGTGGTCGGCACCACCGAGGAGGGCGCCGTCGACCCTGTCGACAAGGTGCTCGCCCTTCGCGAAGCGCGTACTCGCGCAGGGCGCGGGTCGTTCTGGCTGCACGCGGACGGCGCGTGGGGAGGGTACCTGCGCACCATGACCCTTCCCCACCGCCTTGGCCTTGGTGAGCCACGGGCTGACGTCCGCGTGGGTGGCCATGAGCGGTCGCTCCCACTGCACCTCCCGGAGAAGTACGCTTGCGACGCGCTGGACCGGCTCGGAGAATGCGATTCCATCACAATCGATCCGCACAAGCTCGGCTATGTTCCCTACCCGGCGGGTGTGATCTGCTTCAGGAGCAGTATCGTGAAGGCACTGGCCCGTCAGGACGCGCCGTACCTCACTGATAGCCCGGGAGACGTTGCCACGGAGCGTCGCTCGCAGGGCATCGGCGTGTACATCCTGGAAGGCAGTAAGCCGGGCGCCGCCGCGGCGGGCGTGTGGCTGAGCCACACGCTCATTCCACTGGACGCGACCGGGCACGGCCTCCTCGTGCGCGACACCATCCGGAACGCGTGCGAACTCCACGCCCTGCTGGAGAACTTTGAACAGCTCGATCCATCCTGCACCGTGCGCGCTGTTCCGCTCTGCGCCCCGGGCTCCAACATCGTGTGCTTTGCGTTCCGGCCCAAGAGAGACGGCCTCCCACTCGCCCACCTGAACGCTTTGAACAAGCGCATCCACGAGCGGTTCAGTGTCTCGGAGGGCGAAAACGTGCTCGACCAGACGTTCTTTGTCAGCCGGACGACCCTCTCCCCGCGTCAGTACGCCCTTCCCACAGTCACACCGTTCCTGAAGCGCCTCGGAGTGCGGCAGGAGGAGTACGGTGTCGAGGGAGTGTTCCTGCTCCGGAGCGTGCTCATGAACCCCTGGCACACACTCGCCAAGCGTCGCGGGCGGTTCTATGTGAGCGAACTCGCCGAGGAACTGCACCGCGTTGCTTCCGAGGAGGCTGGGTCATTGGCCCCCTCATGAGCGTGATCGCGACCAGCGCGGGGGTACTGTTGCGGTGCAGCCATGCCCCGCTCCATCACCTTTAGCCAGACGCCAAACCCCCTTGCACTCAAGTGTGTGCTCAGCATGCCGCTCGAGGCGCACGGTGGTTCCGGCGCGATTCGCTCGTACTCCACTCCCGCCGCGGCCCACGCAGACCCTGCCGCCACGGCGGTCTTGAGCGTGCCCGGCGTGCGGGCAGTCCTGATCGCCGACAACGGACTGTGGGTGACGGTCACCAGGGCCGAATCTGCATCATGGAAGTCGCTGCGGCCAGCTTTGGACTCGTGCCTGAGGACGCTTCCATGAAGGCCGTCAGACCACCAGACCACACAGCGCATCGGGACGCCGCCATTGTCCGTGCCGTGGCCCGCTGGTTTGCTATCCACAAGCGGCCCCTGCCTTGGAGGGCTGACGACCCGGTGCGGGGGGCCGGCTACCGCGACCCGTACCGGTCCCTCGTCAGTGAGTTCATGCTCCAGCAGACTCAGGTTGCGCGTGTGCTCGAGAAGTTTGAACCCTTTCTTTCACGTTTTCCAACCGTCCAGGCCCTCGCGGCCGCGCACGAGGACGAGGTGCTCGCGGCCTGGACAGGGCTTGGTTACTACCGGAGGGCACGCTTATTGCACGCCGCAGCCCGCGCAATCATGGAGACGCATAACGGAACAGTGCCCAATTCCGTAGACGCGCTCCAGGAGCTGCCCGGCGTCGGACGCTACACAGCTGGCGCGATCGCGTCGATGGCCCACCGACAGTCCGCAGCTCTGGTGGATACCAATGTCATCCGCGTCATTCTCCGGGTGGACGCAAAGACCCTGGACGCAGCACAGGCGGCGCCGTACGTCTGGAACCGGGCCGAGTACCTCGCTTCCCTCGCACACCGCTCCCGTGGCCTTACCGCGGGAGAGTTCAATGAGGGGCTGATGGAATTGGGTGCAACCGCGTGCGTCGCAGGTTCACCGCGCTGCGAGGCGTGCCCACTCGCCCAGGCCAGACTCTGCTCAGCACATGCGCGCGGGCGCCAATCGCATATCCCGCGCGCGAAGGTCAAGAAGGCCCGAACAGCCATCACACACGCCGTTGTGCTTGTGCAGGATCGGCGCGGCCGTTTCCTCCTTGAGCAGCGCCCCGCGCAGGGCCTGTGGGCAGGCCTGTGGCAGCCGCCAGCGCTCGAGCTCGGATCTAACGAGCACACCCCCCGACTGCCGGCACTGCTGCGCCGCCTCGCGCTCCCACGCTCTTCGGCAGCCCCTCTCAAGCCCTTTGTGTTCCACACATCGCACCGTGAGGTGCGGTTTGTCGCGTGGCACATGACAATCGGTGCGTCCCACACTCCTCGCGGCAGACGCTGGGTAGCCCAATCGGAACTGTCTGCTCACGCCATGTCCAGCCCGGTGCGATCCCTCGTGCGGGCCTTTGAGCGGCAGGACTAACACCGCCGATCCTCCCCCGCGCCTCCCGTACATTTGGGCATGCACGACCCTGCCCCACACCCGGAGTTGCCAACGGCTGGCCGCACCACTTTCCCGAGTCCGTGGGGTGTCTTCCTCGTGGTTCTCGTCCTGGTCTTCATCGTCGAGACGATGATCATGCTGACGATGAAGGAGTGGTCAGCACGGCTCAATGACCCCAACCTCGTTGCCGCCGCCGATGCCCTCCTGCTCACCGCCACCCTCTCCCCCATGCTCTGGTTCGTGATAGTTCGGCCCCTGCGCCGCGCGGTGGAGCACCGCACCAGGTTGCTCGCACTCGCCCACGAAGCGCAGGAAGAAGAACGCGCCCGCATTGCACGTGATCTGCATGACGACCTCGGGCAGCAATTAACCGCACTCCTGCTGGGCCTCCGCTCCATCGACCAGGCGCCCACGCTGGACGCTGCCCGCGAGCGTGCTGCCCATGTACGCGAGGTCGCCGCCGCCGCTATGACATCCACCCGGCGGATGGCGCGGGGCTTGCGGACCGTTGACTTGGCGGATGTGGGGCTCGTCCCGATGGTCGAGCGCCTGTGCGACGAGATGCTCACCCACGCAGGAGTGCGCGCGAGGGTCGAGTCCGACATACCTCCTGGCGTGCGCCTGTCCCCCGCCGTTGAGTCCCAGTTGTACCGCATTATTCAGGAGGGCGTCACCAACTGTCATCGGCACGCACACGCAACTTCCGCCGCCGTGCGGCTTTCGCTCCGGGGAGATCGGCTGGCCCTTTCCATCGAGGACGACGGCGATGGGTTTGACGAGACAGCGCCGCGTGAGGGAAAACCCGCGGGGCTTGGCCTCAAGGGCATAAGAGAGCGCGTTACTATGCTCGGCGGAGACGTGTCCATCCGATCCGCGCCCGGCGCGGGTACTGCAGTGCGCGTGCTGATTCCACGGGTTATCCCCACCTATGAACGCGATCAAGGTCATGATCGTTGACGACCACGCCGTCCTGCGCAGCGGGCTGAAGATGCTCATTGCCGCTCAGCCGGACATGCAGGTAGTCGGTGAGGCCGGCACCCTCCAGCAGGCGATCGACGCCGCGAAGTCTCTCTCTCCCCACATCATCACGCTCGACCTGAGCATGCCAGGGTCCCAGGGGTTGTCCGGCATCGAACGGCTCCGCACGGCATCGCCCGCGTCAAAGATACTCATTTTGACGATGCACGAGGACCCGACGCTGGTCCGCAGCGCCTTGGCCTTGGGCGCGGTGGGCTACGTCGTCAAAAGCGTCGCAGATACCGAGCTCATCAGCGCGCTTCGCGCGGTCGCGAAGGGACGCCTGTTCGTCGACTGCGGCTCCAAGGACCTCCAATCCCCGGGCGAACGCGCTGCTCCCGCCGCGTCAACGGTCCCGATCGACACGCTGAGCGACCGCGAACGTGAAGTCCTCACCGCGATCGCCCGCGGGTTCACCAACCAGCAGGTAGCCGACAACCTCCACCTCTCCGTGAAAACCGTGGAGTCCTATCGGGCCCGCCTTATGAAGAAGCTCAACCTGACCAGCCGGGCCGACTTGGTCCGTCTCGCGTTGGAAATGGGCATCCTGAAGGACAACGCGGGGGTGTGAGTGAACCTTGTTTCTGACACTGCGGTCCTTTTACCGGGTAGTTCTCATCAAGGCGCGTGCGCACTTTGAACGGGCGGCGATCGCGAGGACAAGTCGCCGACTAAGAACACGCGGAATATGCACAGGGACACACTTACGAGTCTGCCTACTGAAGCTCGGTGTTGCGCTCATACACCGTCGCGCTTACCACCCCAGACCCGGGGTAAGACAGAGCGGTTCCACCGCACGCTCGATGCCAAGCTACTTCGACGTGCCGATCTCACCAGCCACGCAACATATTCTCCCGCTCCAGTGGTGCCGACTTGCCACTTTCGATTCACATTCGAGCCGA
>CALLYM010000235.1 GCA_937858155.1 uncultured Phycisphaerales bacterium
AACGTGAAGGATCGAAAGTAGTCGCCAAGTTGAATCTTTGAAAGGAGCGGGTCATGCTGTTGGCCGTTGTTATCGCTTCTTGTGTTCTCGCTCAGCCGGAGCTAGACTTTCCGGGTAATGCCCAGGTTGTCTTGTCTCTGGATACAGGTACGTCACCGGTGCCGGCTGGAACGCCAATTCACTGGCAGCTCGATGTCTTTGTTGCTGGAAACAACAATGGCCTAGCAGGATTCTTAACAGACGTGGGCCAGTCGTTAGGGCCCGGCCCTGTCCTGCTGTCGCCCGGGAGCGTGCCAAACGCCATGTCTGGCTTTGCTGCACCCTTCGGGTACTCCAACCCTGCGCCAACAGGATCATCACTGCCGTCGAGCTACGGCGGCTCGCCACGAGTTGAGGCCTCGGGTGCCGTCACGTTGCTCGAAGTTGGCGGAATGCAGAATATTTTTGGTGTCGCTGGGCCACGCATGGGCGCGGATACTATCGTCGAAACCAATATTGCCACGACATCGTCTGGACAGACCGTCGCCACGGGTATGTTTGTCGCTCCGTCGCAGGACGGCCAGTACTGCCTGAGCCTCGACAGGACCAAGGTTTACTTGTTGTTTTGGCACGGTTCAAACGCCGGGCGTGCATATACAATGCTTCCTGCGGTCATAACAAACTCTGCTGGTGCCTGCTTTGAAGTTGGTGGTCTGCAATGCGACCCCCTCGACTTCAACCAGGACACCCTCTTCCCCGACACCCAAGACATCACCGACTTCCTGTTGGTCTTCGCCGGCGGCCTCTGCGAGGGTCAGTCCGCCCCGCCGCCCTGCAACACCGACATCGACTTCAACAACGACGGCTTGTTCCCCGACACGCAGGACATCACGTCCCTCCTCTCCGTCTTCGCAGGCGGGCCCTGCCTCTAACCCACCCCGCCCCTCCGCTCACTACCATTCCCCGTGAGCGCCGCAAAGCAATCCAAACCCGCAGGCGCCGACGCCTTCAACACGTCGGCGGGCCGGTCCACCGCCTACCCCAAGGCCGTGGACCGGCTCATCGCCGAGTTCGCACGCCTCCCGGGCATCGGGCGACGGACCGCGGAACGGCTGGCGTTCCACGTCTTAAAGACCGACGAACCCACAGCCCTCGCGCTCTCGCAGGCGATCACCGACGTCAAAAAGACCGTCCGCCACTGCACTAACTGCTTCAACCTGTCGGACGGCCCGCTCTGCGGCGTGTGCGCCGATGCCTCACGCGATCGCTCGCTGGTGCTGGTGGTCGAGCAGCCCAAGGACCTCATCGCCCTTGAACAAACTGCGATGTACAAGGGCCTGTACCACGTGCTGATGGGGCACATCAGCCCGCTGGAGGGTGTGACCGCCGAAGACCTGACGCTTGGGCGGCTCATGGAACGCCTGCGTGACCCGTCCACCAACCCTGGCGGGATCCCGGTGAGGGAAGTGATCCTGGGCCTAAACCCCACGCTGGAGGGCGACGGCACGGCGTTGTACCTGGGCGAGCAGATCGGTGCGGTGACCGGAGGGGGGCGTCAAAGTGGGCAATCTACGATCAAAGTCAGCCGCTTGGCACGCGGGTTGCCGAGTGGCAGCCAATTGGAGTACGCCAACAAGGCGGTTCTGGCCGATGCGATACATGGAAGACAGAAGGTGGAGTAGATCCGGGAGAACCTGAACAGGCGCACCGGGCACTAGGCATCAGGCACTAGCGCCCAGTGCCCGATGCCTGGTGCCCATTCATGCGTTTCGAAACCTCCCAATCCCTGAAGCTCGGCCAGTCGATGAAACTGGCCCCCAGGATGATCCAGTCCATGGAGATCCTGCAGATGCCCCTCGCCGAACTCGAGGAGAGGCTGGCCCAGGAATTGGAGAACAACCCGACACTGGAAATGCGGGACGGCGACGGCGAGCCGACCCCGGAATCACCAGCGCAGGAAGCCCAGGATGTCGATATCGAGGCCGCGCCGCTCCGCGTGGATGAGCAGCACGGCGAGGCCGACTTTGAACGCCTCGACCGTTACGAACATGACAACCCGGACGTCGCCGAGAACGAGTTTGACGAACCTCGCCAGAGCCCGCGCGAGTTTGACGACGGGCTGAGCATGCGCCGCGTCCGCGCCGACGGCGAGCGAGACGCCAAGATGGACGCGTTCGCCCAGACGCCCGCCCGTGGCGCGAGCCTGGTGGATCAGCTCCGTGGCCAGTGGTCCTTGTGCGACGTGGACGAAAAACTCCGCCCCCTGGGCGACCTCATCCTCCAATTTGTCGAGGACGACGGCTACATCCGAACACCACTTGAGACGATCGCCGACCGTGCGCCCGTGGGCGTACCGCTCAACGGAGCCGTGGACGGTGAACTCTCCGGCGCGATGCTCAGCCAGAAGCCGGGGCTGCCCGACCTTGAGCGTGCCCTGCACGCGTTGCAGCTATTCCTGGAGCCCGCGGGCGTGTGCGCCCGCAATCCGGGAGAATGCCTGCTGCTCCAGCTGGACGCGCTGGAGGACGAGGGCATTAGCCTCGGCTGGCCCCAGGCCACCTACCAGAACGCCCGCACGCTCGTGAGGGATCACCTGGACGACCTGATGCAGAACAGGCTGCCCAGGGTCGCGGAGAAAACCGGCCTCTCCCTCGAGCAGATCAAGGAGGGGCTCACGCTCCTCAAGCGTCTGAGCCTGGCTCCGGCCCGCCGCCTGGTGGATGCCAACGAACGGCCCATCGTGCCCGACGCCATCGTCGAGCACGACGAGACCCAGGACCGTTACATCGCCTACCTCAACGATGCCCACCTGCCCAACCTGCGCATCAACGAGGAGTACGCCAAGCTCACGCGCGACAAGTCCATGCAGAAGCGCGACCGTGACTTCATCAAGACCAACCTTGTCAACGCCCAGTGGCTTCTCGACGCCGTGGGCCAGCGCCGCCACACCCTCCTCCGTGTGGTCGAGAAGGTCATCCAGCACCAGCGCGACTTCTTCGACTACGGGCCGCAGGCCTTGAAGCCCCTGCCCATGACACAGGTCGCCGACGAGCTGGGCGTGCACGTCGCCACGGTGTCGCGCGCGGTGTCCGAAAAGTTCATCGCCACCCCGCGCGGGGTCATGCCCCTCCGCAAGTTCTTCAGCGGGGGCCTCCAGACCGAGGGCGGCGAGGACCTCGCGTGGGAAGCTATCCGCCAGGCGCTCCGGGAACTCATCGACACTGAGGACAAGAAGAAGCCCCTGAGTGACGACGCCTTGTCGGACGCGCTCAAGGCCAAGGGCATGGACATCGCCCGACGCACCGTTGCGAAGTACCGCGACCAGCTGGGCATCCAGCCAGCCCGCCTGCGCAAGGTGTTCTAGCGTTGTGGCGTGCCCGCTGCCGCCCCCCCACCCACCATCTCCGTCATTCTGCCGGTCTTCAACCGCGCGAGCTACCTCACGCAGAGCATCGGCAGCGTCCTGGCGCAGACACGCACGGACTGGGAACTGCTCGTGTGGGATGACGGATCCACCGACGGCTCCGCCGATGAGGCCCGGCGCATCGCGAACGGCGACCCGCGTGTCCGCATCCTGGGAGGTCCCAACCAGGGTGTCGCCCGCGCCGTGCGGGAGGCACATGCCCATGCCGGCGGACGGTTCATCGGCTGGCTGGACAGCGACGACTGGCTCGCGCCCACCGCCCTGGAAGCGACTGCAAAGGTGCTGGAGCAACGCCCGGATGTCGGAATGGTCTACACCGACCACGCCATCACCGACAGCGCAGGTTCCATCGTCGGCATCGGCGCGCGGTGCGGGATTCCCTATTCCAAAGAACGCCTCCTGATCGACTTCATGACGTTCCACTTCCGCCTCTTCCGGCGTGAGGTCTATGACCGCGTCGGCGGCGTCGATGTGTCTTACCCGTCCACGCACGACTACGAGTTCTGCCTCCGCGTTTCTGAAGTCACTGTCATCTCGCACCTGCCCGGCGTGCTGTACTACTACCGAAAGACGCCCGGGGCCATCTCCTCCACCCGGCGCGTGGAGCAGATCGAGGAAGCGGCCCGCGCGATCCGCGCAGCGCTCGCCCGGCGCGGGCACGACAACCAATACGAGTTGGAGGTGGAAGTCGAAGGCCGGTACACGCTCCGCAAACGCCCGAAAACCGGCCTGTGAACCGTTCGCCTCATGGAACCTTCACGTATCCATGGGCCGGGCACCCCTTGGCGCACGGTGCTCGTTCCTGTACGATGGACCCCCCCGGAGGCCCGCCCATGCGTCCACCGACCGCGCTCATCACTGTTGCCACGCTCGCTTGTGCCACGGGGCTTGCCGTGGCGCAACAAGCCGCGATCCACCCGCTCCTGCCGCCCCCGGGCGCGTCGGCCACGTACATGTATGTTTGGGATGTGAGCGCCGACGGGACGTGGGCGGTGGGGTATTACCAGAGCGCCGTCACGCCATTCCGGAACTTCGCCGTGCGCTGGCCGCTCGCCGGGCCCGACGCGTTCATTGCCCAGCCGCTCACACACCCGCTCTGGGAACTCACCAGCGCAGGACAGGTCTCTGGCGATGGTCGGATCATCGTGGGGCGGGGCCGTTACCAGGGTTCCAGCTCTTTGGAAGCATTCCGATGGGATGCCGGCTCAGTGTCGCAGGTGCTCTCTGCCGGGAGTGCGTCGATCTGGGAACTCACGAGTGACGGCGTGCGAATGCTTTGCGACAACCCGGATTCCAGCGGCGTCGTGGTGGATGGCGTCACCGACGCGGTCGTCCGCACGATTCCTCCAGGCTTTCTTGCCATGGGTATGAGCGAGGATGGCTCGGTGGTCGTCGGCGGCCTTGACGCGTTCCCCTATGAGGCGGCACGCTCCACCGCGCCCGACGCTATGGACAGCCTCTGCGGCCTGATCGGCTGCGGCGCGGGCAACACGTTCACACGCCCCGACTCAAGCGTGGTCAGCGCCGATGGATCGACCTGGGCGGGCGTCATCCGTCAGCCCGGCGCGGGGTATGGCGGGTATGCCGCCAGCCTGTTCCTCTACCGCAATGGCGTGCTTACCACCGTGCCCAATCAGTGCGGCACGTACTCCGAGCCGCACGTCTCCGCCGCGAATACCGACGGGAGCGTGCTGATTGGCAACATGGACTTCTGCGAATCAAGCTCCCGGGCGTTCTACTACTCCGCCGGCCTTGGCATGCAGCGGCTGGACGCCCTCCTCTCTGGCGCGGGCGTTGACCTCTCGGCATGGACATCCCTCGAGTTCTTGCGCAGTGTTTCCGCGGACGGGCGGACGGTCGTCGGCGACGGGCTGACCCCGGGCTCCAACTTCTACCGCCCGTTTGCCGCCATCGTCCCGCCCGCGTGCGACTCCATCGACTTCAATGGCGACCTGCTCTACCCGGACACCCAGGACATCGCCGACTTCTTGAGCGTGTTTGCAGGCGGTGTGTGCGACGGACAGCAGCCCGGTGACACCCCGTGCAACAGCGATATCGACTTCAACAACGACACACTCACGCCGGACACCGATGACATCGCGGCCCTGCTCCGGGTGTTCGCGGGCGGTTCCTGTGCCCAGTAGCCCTAAAGCGTCAAGGCGCGCGCCGATCTTCACACTCCGCCCGCGCCAGCATAAGTCGCTGTGATTGCTGCACTTGCAAATGAATTCGCCGTATCCCCGGTCGCGGGGATATTGAATGTGCCCGGCATCATGTATGCTGCTCGTGGAGAGAGATACAGGCCCCGATTCCGCGCACCGTCAGGCTGCGCGCTGAGGGGTGCCCTGCTGCGTGGGTGTGGGCAAAGAACTCTCTCCCTGTCTGTCGGCAGTGTGAGGAGAGTTGTCCATGGCGCGCGTCCCCCACCGTTCTTTCCATTCCATGGTTCTTGCGGCAAGCCCGCTGGCGCTCGTGCTCTGCGCGGGTCAGTCGTGGGGCGATGTCACGTCGATCGGCCCCAACGGCTGCAATGTGCCGGCAGGGCTGGATGGCTCGGGTGTGGCCATCGGCCAGGTTGAACTTGGTCGCGCCGGACGCATGGGCGGCACCGACACGCAGGGCGAGTGGTTCTGGGATGCCAATGGGAACAACGTGTACGACCCGCCCGTCGCCGGCGTAGGAGGCGAGTACTTCGTCGACCTGGACGGCAATGGCGCGTACACCGGCGCGTACAACAACTTCCACGTGGATGTCGCGCCCAATGTTGTCACGAGCGTGCAGGTGCAGTTTGTGGGCGCGACCGAGCAGGTCGTCGAGCCAGCGCCCTTCGCGCCGGTCCTCCGTGGCCCGGCTCCGACGGCAGGACCCCTTGCCGTGACGTTCACTGAATACGACACCGGCACCGTGGGGCCTGGGGCGCGCGGTCCCTTCGGCGATCGTCGCGACGCCGCGCTCGACTTCCACGCCACCGAGGTGGCCGGCGTGATGATCGCCCGCAACCGCGCGGCGACCCCCGCTGTCCGCCAGAGCGTGGCCCCCGGCTCTTCGCTGCATGTCGGTGCGTTCGGAAACTACAGCCAGGCGAATGCCGCAGGATCACCTTCCAACACGCGAACGGGCGTCGTCCTCGCGACACAGGCCGTGATCCTGCAGCAGCCCGACGGCGTGCGTCAGGTGAACCACAGCTACGGCGGACGCTACGTGCCTGCCGATGGCAACTCCGTGAGCGCAGCCGGGCTCGATTATCTCTCCCGCCGGTACGACTCCCTGCAGGTCATCGCGGGTGACGAGCAACAGCGCCCCGCCGGCCAGCAGCAGCCCACGCCCGGCACGCCCAGCGACCTTTTCAACGGCATCAACGTGGGCATGCTCCGCCAGGTCGGCGGCGTCTACAACCGCGGGGACGACGGAAACATCCCGTTCCTCCCCGCCGCACCGGGCGGACGCATGCTGACCCACCTCATGGCCCCCGGCGTTGCGGTGGACATGCCTACGGCCAACACCGCCAACACGGCGGGCAACGCCTACACCGCGACCGACAACGGCACGAGCTACGCGGCCCCACACGTGACGGCCGCCGCGGCCCTCCTCCAGCAGCAGCGCCGCAACAAGCAGTTCGACAACGTGCCGCGCTTCGGCAATCCGGGCGCTCAGGCTCACCAGACGATGAAGGCCGTGCTCATCAACAGCGCCGACAAGATTCAGGACAACGGCACCTTCAACCTCAACGGCCTCAACATCCCGCAGGGGTACCTGCTGGGCATGCAGAAGACCATCAGCGCCGACAGCATGCGCAACAACCTGGGCAATCAGACCCGCCCCGCGATGGGCGACTGGACCGACGCGTCCGCCACCGCCAACTACGACGCGTTCCGCCGGGCCGACACCCCGCTCGACTACCGCGTCGGCGCGGGCGCTCTCAACGTCTCCCGCGCAGTGACCCAGTACGACGCCGGCAACTACAACCCCGGCGAGCAGGTACCCTACACCGCGTGGTCCTTCAACTCCATCACCAACCAGAACGCGTCGCGTGAGTACTACTTCGCCAACCCCCTCCCCTTCGAGTCGTTTGTCAGCATCACGCTCTGCTGGGACCGCGTCGTCCGCCTTACCAACAACGTCGGCCCCAACAACGGGATCTTCGACGACGGCGACGCGTTCGACACCAGCTTCGCGCTCACCAACCTCGACCTCACCCTCATCCGCAACGTCGGCGGCAACTGGGTGGACGTCTCCCTGCTCACCGGCGGCAACACCGCCAACGGCAAGTTCACCAGCGCCAGCACGGTCGATTCCACCGAGCACCTCTTCACGATGATCCCCGACAGCGGCATGTACGGCATCCGCGTCACGCAGAAGAGCGCGAACCTGGGCGCCGGCTTCGGAGACACCCCCTACGGCCTCGCCTGGTGGACGGTGCCCGCGCCGTCGTCGGCACTGCTGCTCGCGGCCGGTGCTTTGGGCGCTGCACGCCGCCGGCGCTCACGCTGAAGAAGAATTCAACCGCCAGCCCACCCACCGCCCGGTCTCGCGCCGGGCGTTTTTATTGCGCTACGACTGCGACGCGCGTGCCCGTTCCATTTCCCGCAGCAGCCACGCGCGGGCGTAGGTCCACTCGTTCTTGACGGTCCCGGTCGAAAGCCCCATCGCGAGCGCCGTCTGCTCGATCGTGAGCCCTGCGAAGAACCGCAGCATGACCACCTCGTGCTGGCGCTCGTCCCGTGACCGCAGCGACTCCATCGACGAGTCCAGCAGCAGCAGGTCGCCCGCGGCGTCGCTCACGGCGCCCGGCGCGGTCGAGTCGATCGTGGGCAGCATGTCCTCGTGCTCGACGCTGCCCGCCTTGATGCGCGTTGCTTTCACGTGGCGGGCGCGGTCGATGAGGATGTGGCGCATCGCGCGGGCCGCGGCCCCGAAGAAGTGGGCCTTGTTCTGCCAGTTCGTCTCCGCTCCCACAAGGCGCACATAGGCCTCGTGCACCAGCGCGGTCGGCTGGAGCGTGTGCCCCGCACGCTCCCTGCTCATGAGCGCACCGGCGATCCGTCGCAGCTCGTCGTACACCAACGGAAACAACGCTTCGCTCGCCTGGGTATCACCCGTGGCCGCCGCCTGCAGCATGAGCGTGACCTTGGTTGGCGCGTCGTGGTTCAACCCGTGCTCCATTCCCCACCCACCCATCGGCGTCCAGAGCCGCCCATGCGTGGTCCCACCGCAAATCCTTGGCACGCCAAGGGTTCGCCGCCCACTCCATTCCATCCAGAGCATACCACGGGACGCACGCCCCCGCACCTGGCCCCCAAAACCGTTATGCGGACCCCGCCCCGCACCCGGGGCGGTCGCGCCGCTCACCCCAGAATCACCGCGGCTTACTTTGCGGGGTGGATGGCCAGGATCGAGCAATGGGCATCCCTCACCACGCGCTCGGCGGTGCTGCCGAGCAGGACCTCCCGCAGCCCTGTGGCCCCGTGCGTACCCAGCACAACGAGGTCGGCGCCGACGCGCTTGGCGGTCTCGATGATGCCCTGCCCGTGGTTCTTGTGGGGCACCGCGTGGAATTCAGGCTTCGCCCACACGCCCTCGGGGCGTCCCGCTTCGCAGAACGAACTCATGCGCTGCTGCAGCGCCCCGGCGTAGGCCTCGCGGAAGTCAGGCGAGGCTTCTGGTGCACCGGCCTTCTGCTTCATGTGGTCCCACGGCGGCGAGTAGACATACACCACGTGCAGCGAAGCACCGTCCATCGCCGCGATATTGATGGCCTGCTCGTACGCCTCCTTGCTGGTGGGTGAGAAGTCGATCGCCGCCACGACTTTCCTGAATGCCGCCGCCTGCGCGTCCTGCACGAGCAGCACCTTCCCGGGGCAGCGCCGCACAACGCTGGACGCGACGGTGCCCGTCCCCCGCCCGCTCGGGCCTGCACCGTGGGTGCCCATGACCACAAGCTCGGCCTTGTGCTCCCTGGCGAAACGGGCGATGCCGGCCGTGGGGCTGCCGATCTCGATGTGCAGCGGCACGGAGTCCGCGCCCGCGCGCATGGCAAAGTCACCCCACATGGCGCGGGACTCTTCCAGCAGGCTCGCAACGATCTGCTGCTGAAGGGCGGTCATCTCGTCGGCGGTCTGCACCATGACGAGCGTGTCGATGACATGAATGGCCCGAACTTGAGCACGCAGGGTCTTGCCCAGGCGGACGGCCTGGCGCAGCGCCGTCTGCGAGCAAGGGGAGTAATCAACGCCCACAACGATGCTTGTGATGTTCTTCATGGTTCATCCCTGTTGGAAGCCCCTGAACCACCCGATGCCACCCCAACGCTGGGGCGGGACAAAAGGATATGCAAGTCTTTTATTGATGTCTATCCCCTTCTACTTATTGAACACGCTCGCGGGGTCCAGGCGGAACACCCGCATTGCACTCAGCACGGCCGAGACCACGCATACGACCAGCACCGCCACTCCTGTGAACAGCAGAGTCCAAGCGGTGAGGATGTAGGGCATGGCGTCAGTCTTCACGAAAGTGCCGATCACAGACGATGTGCCAACGCCCAGGCCGTACCCGGTGGCACCGCACACAACCGCCTGCACCGCGATCATCGACGCGATGGTGGCGTTCGTCGCGCCCAGGGCTTTGAAGGTCGCATAGAAACGCTCGTTGTCGATGGTGAACAGGTAGAGGAGCAGCGAACTGACGGAGACCCCCACCGCGATACCGATGCCCACCATCAAGCCCATGCGGGCTACCACACCTGTGGTGCGGACGTAGTACCAGTAGGTATCGCCCGCGAACTCTTCGTGGGTGCGGGCTCTGAGGCCCGTGCGGGCGTCAATAGCCCGCGCGACCTCGGAAGGTGCCTTGCCTTCCGCAGCCTTCACGAGCACGAAGGAGAGCAGATTCCTCTGGCGTGGCGAGATGTCCACGGCCCGGCTGTAGGTCGTGTACACCACGGGACGCGCCATGAACCGGGGTGTAAGTTTCGCGACGCCCACCACCTGAAGGCGCTGGTCGTTTACGAGGAGTTCGTCACCCACGCCGAGCGGGCGTGTTTCATCCGTGACCTGCGGGGGCTGCCACCCCGGTAGACGAGCCTGCGGATGCAGTGGGACACGGAGCAGACCCTCCGCGGACGCCTGGTCCACAATGACGCCGCCCGAGAGGCGGAGGTCGTCGAGCGAACCTTCGGTGAGGTCCCGCGGCGCGCCGACGAGCGTCGCGTCGTCGACACCGATGACAAGGAGCGGGCGGAGCGCGCCGCTGGTCATGCGTGCCCGCTGGCTTCCGGTATAGAGGGGCAATGCCCAGGAAACACCCTCCACACCCCGCACGCGGTCCATGGCAGTAGGGGGCAGGCCGAAAGGCTCGTCAACATACTCGACGGCCGGGTCCATAACCCAGATGTCGGCCTCGGGGATGTCGGAGATGATGGCGTAGGAACGCTCCATCATCCCGCTGAACATGCTCAGGAGGTGGGTGATGAGAAACGTGCAGAAGAACACGCCCAGCACGACGCCCATCCATCGGGCGGGTTCCCCCAGCAGCATGCGCACCGCGAGGCGGAGCATGGGGGATTGTTCGCACGCGAAAAACCACCCGCTCCCGATCAATCACGATACATTCATCACCACCTTGATCCCCTCCCCGCTGATCATCGTTTCGTGAGCCTTCTTGAACTGCTCGAGCGGGAACTCATGGGTGATGATGGGGTCCAAGTCCAGGCGGCCTGAGAGGATCAGTTCCTCCATCTGGTACCAGGTCTCGAACATCTTGCGACCGTTGATGCCCAGCACCTTGCAGCCCTTGAAGACCACCAGGCGGTTCCAGTCGACCGTGATCGGGCCTTTGAAGAGGCCCAGCAGGGCCGCGGTGCCGCCGTTGCGCATGGCTTCCAGACCCGCATTCAGCGCGGGCTCCGCGCCGCTCATCTCCAGCAGCACGTCGGCCCCTTCACCCCGGCAGGACTTGCGGACCTCGTTGATCCACGAGGCGTCGCGCGGGTCGAAGACCTCCACCGCGCCTAGTTTCCTGGCAAGCGCCCGGCGTTTGGGGTCGATGTCGGTCGCGAAGATCCGGCTGGCACCCGCGGCCTTCGCCACCGTGATGGCCATCAGCCCGATGATGCCCGTGCCCGTCACCAGCACGCTCTTGGCGCTGACGCCCGCCGCCATAACCGTGTGCACCGCGTTGCCGATGGGGTCCAGGACCGCGGCGACCTTGTCGGGGATGCTCGGGTGCACGGGCCACACATTTTCCTCCGGGACGCAGACGTAATCCGCGAAGCAGCCGTCGCGGTCGATGCCGATGATCTTGGTATCGCTGGCGATGTGGGCGTTTCCGGTGCGGCTGTTGAAGTCCTTCCACGCCGTGATGTGTCCTTCCGCCGAGACCCGCAGACCCGGCTTGTAGTTGCTCACCGCGGTTCCAACCTCTTCGATCGTGCCCACAAACTCATGCCCCGTGATGATGCCCACGGGAATACGCCCCGCCGCCCATGCGTCCCATTCCCAGATGTGCCGGTCGGTGCCGCAAATGCCCACCTTTTTCACTTTGATCAGCACCTCGCGGGGGCCAGGGGTGGGCACAACGCGGTCACTCCTGAACTGCAATTCGGGCCCCGCGTGGTGCTTTATGAGCCCCCGCATGGTCCGGGGACGGGTGGGCGTGGGGATGCTGACCGGGCGGGTCGTGGTCGTCGTCATGGGGACCTTTCAAAGGCGGAGAACGTGATCCACGGAACGCGGGCGGCGGGCACCCGCTTCCGTCCTTATTGTGTGGGGGCCAATACACCCAGGCAACCGATCAAAGGCACCGAACGCGGAAGCGCGACGCCCCCGCAGGCGAACAACTTCAGTACCGTATTTTCATCCGCACGTCGTCCCCCCAACGTTCACTCCACCCAGAATGTCCGTCGCAGCCGTCCAATTCGTGTATGTCGCCCTCACCCCTTCGGGCGGGAAACGTTGGGGCATGGTCCGGGGCCGAGATGCGCGCCACGCCACCGAACAACTCCGGCGGCAGCGCCTTGTGCCCCTCCAAACCTGGCAGTTGCCGGGATGGGCGGGCGGTGGTGACAAACGGCCCTCGCTGAAGGACCAGGCGGAACTGCACCTCCAGTTGTCCCAACTGCTCGGCCGGGGCGTGCCGTTGATTGAGGCGATGGACGTGTCGGTCCGCTCGGTTTCCGCCGCCTCGCGCCCGCGGGTGGAGCGCATCCGGGAGCTGGTCGCGGCGGGCTCGTCGTTCGCCGATGCCTGCGGCAGGGTCGAGATGTTCGACCAGGTCACGGTGTCGGTGTACCGCGCCGCGGAGCGCACGGGCGACCTGGGCGGCGCGGCCAAGCAGCTTTCCATCATGGCCCGGCGTCAGCTGCAGATCCGGGGCAAGGTCGGCACACTCATGCTCTACCCGCTCATCGTGATGTCGGTGAGCATCATCGCGGGCGTCTTCCTGCTGGTGTATGTCGTGCCCAAGGTCGGCGCGGCGATGCAGGACCTTGCCTCGAGCCAGGGCGCGGAGCTGCCCCTCTTCACGAAAGTCGTAATGAGCGTGGGCTACTTCGTGCAGCAGGAGTGGATGTGGTGCATCGCGGGGCTCGTCGTGCTGGTGCTGCTCGTCATCTTCCTCCGCCGCACCATCGCGCAGGTGATCGCGCTGCTCGCCCGCAAGCTGCCCGTCCTGAAGGACGTTGTGCTCGCCCAGGAGTCCGCACGGTTCTTCACGGTCATGACGGCCATGTCCCGCAACGGCGTGCCGCTGGCGGACGCCCTGGGCATCGTCAATGCGACGATTTCCCACCCCGTGCTGCGGGCCCAGCTGGAGAACCTGCGGACGAAGCTGGTCGAGGGCGGGATGCTGCGCCAGTTGATCGACACGGTCACGGCGCTGCCCGTGGGCACCCGCCGCCTGCTCATCGCCGCGGAACGTTCGGGCGACATGGAGAACGCGTTTGAGACGCTCGCGGGGGACATGACCGAAGAACTCGATCGGCGCACCAGCCGGCTGCTGGCGGTGATCGAACCCCTGCTCATCATCCTGATGACGCTGTTTATCGGGTCGCTGCTCATTTCACTCTTGCTGCCCATGTTCTCGATGATGGGGCAGGTTGGCTAGGGGCCGGGGACGGACGGAGCGGGGGGAGCGCGTCGGGATGGGCGGGAGACAACGGAATGTACATGAATCTAACCACAACGATGCAAACCGCAAGAACGGAGATCGTCCCCATGAGAACCATCAAGGCCCGCAGGCACGCACGGCGTGCGTTCACGCTGCTCGAACTCACCCTCGTCATCGCGCTCATTGGCGTGCTGATGTCGCTGGTAGTCATCAACGTCGTCGGCACCAGCACGAAGGCAAAGAAGAAGGCGGCGTTCACAAAGCTCGAGACGGTGAAGTCCCAGGTCGAGCAGTACATGCTCGACCAGAACACGAATCCGCCGCCCGACCTCCAGACGCTCGCGACGCTCAAACTGGTTGACGGCAAGAAACTCAAGGACCCGTGGGACACACCTCTCATCTACGACCCGCGCAAGATCGACGAAGACCGCCCCTTCACGCTCTCCTCGGCGGGACCCGACCGCATCACCGGCAACGAGGACGACATCAGCGTCTGGGAAGAGCCCAAGAAGTAAGCATGAAGAAGGACACCCCCCATCGCCGCGCGCTCACCCTGATCGAAACGGTCGCGGCGGTGGTGCTCCTGTCCCTGCTGGCGGCAGCGGTGCTCGGGGCGCTCAGCGGCGTCGTCGCCCAGCAGACCCGCCAGAACCGGCGCATGCAGGCGATGGAACTGGCCAACCGCCTCATGCTCCAGTACCTGGACGACCCCAACCTCATGCCCACGCGGAACATGCCGGTCGCCTACGGCAAGGAGCGCTACCGCTGGGACGTCGCGGAGACCCCTGTCCGCCTGGTGCCGGCGCTCACGGATGTCGCCGCCGAACAGGAGCGACGCTCGGCCCTGGACTGGAACCGCATCAAGGTCATCACGCTCCATGTGTGGCTTGGAGAAGAGTCGGGCGGCGCGATGGGCTTCACCGAGGTCGTGCCCAGCGCCACGCTCGTACGGCTCATGGACCCGGTCGCGGGCCTCTACCGCAACCCCGACACCATGACCGCCATCCTCGCGGACGACAAACGCAAACGCGAGGTCTTCGCGATGTTCCAGGACACCGCCGCGGGCGGGCTGGTCAACCGTCCCAGCAATCCATCCACACCGACAACGCTCACAGGCTCGGGCTCGACCGGCAAGGGCGGCACGGGCAAAGGCAGCACCGGCAAAGGTGGCGGCAAGGGGTCGACACGCTCGTCGCCCAAGGGCGGCACACGCGAGGCCCCTCGCGCACCCGGCGTCAGCCCCAGCAAGCGCGGGAGCGGGGGCGGAACCGGTGGGGGTGCCAAGTGAAGCACCGCCGCGCAAGCAGGCCCGCGTTCACGCTTATCGAGGTCGCCCTCGCGTCCGTCATCGGTAGCATCGTGCTGCTCGCCGCCCTCTCGCTGGTCATGACGCTGGAGCGCACGCAGCGGTCCGTCAGCAAGCGCGCCCACGAGACCGCCCAGCTGCAGCGCGCGCGCGTCGTGCTGGAGCGCGCCTTCGGCAGCATCCTGGTCAGCCCGCCCGCGCCGCAGCGCACGCCGGTCGCCACAGCGACGCCCGCCGACCAGTCGGGCG
>CALLYM010000236.1 GCA_937858155.1 uncultured Phycisphaerales bacterium
CCGCTCCGTGAACGCAGCACCGGTGTGCAGCCCGCATAACTCAATTGCTTCTTCTTCCCTCATGCCCAGATCGCGCAGGACGGCAGGGGATGGAAGGTCGTCCACGACGACGGGCACTTCTTCGAGCAGCTTGGCGACACCCATGGGGAGAGCGGAGATCACACCCTCAAGCAAGGCGTCAAACTGATCGCGCAGTACCTGCCTCATGCGGAAGTGTTGGCAGGAGGAATCGGAGGTGCCGGGGGTGAGGGGTGTGAGGGGGAGGGAGGAGGCGTTGGCACAGCACCTCCCACCAATTGTTCCAGGCTCAATGGTGGCTCCAGTATCACTCCCCGCATCCGCACCGTGTCGACCAGCATTCCGAGCAACCCCAGCGAGAGCAGCAGCGAGCCGAGCAGAATTACAAGCTGGCCCACCTGACGCAGAATGTCCTGAACCGGCCCGCCACCACCGCCTGCGCCGAGCATAAGGAGGTCTCCCAGCGCGATCAGACCTAACACGGCGAGCATCGCGGCCATGGTCTGCCGGTCCACACGCCCCGTTCGCATGAGGAACGATCTCGCCTGAAGATGCCGCGCGGCGGGACGCAGCAGGAGCAGGATCGCTCCAAGTACCAGGACTTCCGTGAGGTGCAGAACGGTGCGGTCCAGGCGTACCTGCACCGCGATGCCGTAAGGTGTGGGAGCGTGAACATCCATTACGCAGTGGATGCGGTACAGCGCCAGGCACAGCGGGAGGTAGAGGATGCACCCACCGATCGACATCAAGGTCATGCGGCGGGGGAGCTTTGCTTGCGGGCGTACCAGCACGAGCGACCCCACCCCCGACATCGCGGCGAACGCGACTATCCAGTAACGAAGACCGCCAATGCCCGTCGACCACGAAGGACTCCCGAGCAGGTCCGCCACGCGCTGGCACCAAACCGCGATAGACGCGGCGAACGCCGCCGCGGTCCACAGGATCAGGCCGTGCGCGGTGATAAGCGGCATCCTCACGGGGCGGAGTTCCGCTGCCATGGGGTCCACCGTGTGCAGGAGAGTGGCCCTTACCGGAAGTCCGCATTCGGGGCAGATCGTGGTAATGGACAAGCCGCGGAGGTTGTACGCGCAGCGTGCACACCGCAGGTCGCCGCGCAGTTCCGCTGCGATGAGCCCGGACGCCCGGCGGTCGGGCCTTGCTATGTCGCCCCCTGCAGGCTGCTGCACCATGCACGTACCCCGCGAGCAGCAACACCCCGGCATCCCACGCGTGCCACCGCACCGAGTGAACCCTGAGGAGGGAAGGGTGCGTACAAGGGTTGGCTGACAGAGCACAAGATACCACAAATCCGGGGCGATGCAAACGCGTCCGGGTTTAGAGCGATTGCTGCGCGAAGTCGTTCGAACAAAACCCAATCACCAGCGAGCTATGATCGGACTCAATGTCCCCAAATCTTGGCTGGCATGGACCGAATCTCCCATGAATTCCGATATCGCGGCGCTCCGCGAAAATATTGCAAGGGTCATTTTCGGGCAACAGCAGGCGATCGACCGCCTCGTCCGATGCTTGCTCGCGCGCGGGCACGCGTTGATCGAGGACGTTCCGGGAGTCGGCAAGACAGTGCTCGCTTCCGCACTTTCGCGGAGTGTGGATTGTTCGTTTTCGCGCATTCAGCTGACCCCCGACACACTCCCAAGCGATGTGCTGGGTGTCAGCGTCTTTGACAAGTCGACCAACGAGTTCGCCTACAAACCCGGGCCGATCTTCGCCAACATTGTGCTCGCGGACGAAATCAACCGGACCCCTCCTCGTACACAGGCCGCGCTCCTGGAAGCCATGGCCGAGGGCACGGTCTCCGCGGACGGCCGTGTTATCGCACTGGCCCAACCGTTCATGGTGGTGGCGACGCAGAATCCGTTCGACTTCGAGGGCACCTATCTCCTGCCGGAAAACCAGCTCGACCGCTTCCTCATGCGGCTCTCTCTGGGCTACCCCAGCCCCGCCGAGGAGGCTCGCGTGCTGGAGGTCCGGCCCGCCAATACACCCCTTCATGAGCTCCGACCCGTGATGACCCGGGCACAGCTGCTCGACGCCCAGGCGGCCGTGGATCGTGTAAAACTCGCCCGCCCGCTCCTGGACTACATTGTGGCCCTCGCAAACGCGTCGCGAAAGCACACGGGGCTGCTGCACGGCCTTTCTCCCCGTGGAAGCCTCGCGCTCGCCCAGGCGGCCCGCGCGACCGCGTTCTGCGAGGGTCGCGACCACGTCATCCCAGAAGATATCTTGGACAATGTCGAAGTGGTGTGCGCTCACCGCGTGGTGAGCCGGAGCGTCGGGCGGGCGGGCCTGGATGGCACTGCCTCGATTCTCAAGGAAGTCGTTCAGCAAGTTGCATCACCGGTGTAGGTCAAATAGCTCGCTGTGCCGCCTCTCGCCGCGTGCTTCACGTACTGTCCAACGCTCATCCACATGCGGATACACCCATGCCCCGAGACGTGCGATTTACCGCGGCCGCCAACATCAAGATCGATCCAAACCTCCGGCCGGGCGACCAGCCCTCAGCGCCGAATGTCATGCCGTGGCCGCGCCATGAGAACGGCGATCTGAAGGTGGTTTCGATCTGCGCGTGCGGTATATCCGCCACCTTCCCCTTCTGCGACGGTGCCCACAAAGTCTGCAAGGATGAAGATCCATCGTGCCTGTACCGGTACGACGTCCCAACACGCACTGTTGTCAGCAAGACCCCTCTGACCCCGTGACTAACCGCGAACCCGCGCTGCCACGAAGCGCGGCCATCGGATCTTGCCATGATCACAGTCCGACCCGCCACGCCCGCCGACGTCCCGCTCATCCTCTCCTTGGTCCGTGACCTTGCGGAGTACGAGCAATCGCTTGACCAGGTCGTCGCGACAGAAGAGAACCTGCGTGAAGACCTGTTTGGCTCCCGGCCCATATGTGGCTGCCTGGTGGGCGAGGTAGGGGGCATCGCGCAGGGCTTTGCGCTTTACTTTTTCAATTACTCGACATGGGTTGGCCGGCGAGGTCTGTACCTGGAAGACCTGTTTGTCCGTCCCGCTGCACGGGGCAAGGGGCTTGGCAAGGCTCTGTTCACGCGGGTCGCTCAGGTAGCGGTAGAGAACGGCTGCCAGCGCATGGACTGGGCCGTGCTTGACTGGAACACCCCCGCAATTGACTTCTATCACCGGCTTGGTGCAGCGAGTCTGACGGAATGGACGCTGTTCCGCCTAAGAGAGGGGCCGCTCAAGGACGTTGCGGACGGGTAAATAAGCAAGGGCCAGCCCGGGACTGGCTGGCCCTGCGAGGGGAGGGGCTTGGAAGGAACGTACCGGCGGGACAGGACACAGCGTAGGGCGGGGCGGAAGCCCAATTATTCAAACGCAGCAGGGGTTACGAGCACCGCAAGCCGAATCAGGGAGAACGATGGCGGACGAAGCGAAGAACGCGGATCATCATGGAAACGGGCACGTGCAGCCTGTCGTGGACCCAGACCGCCCGATCTGGCGGGCGGGCGCGGGAGGCCCCGATGTGCTCGAATTCCTGGAGGGTCCGCGGGCACGAGGCGCGGAGCTTCTTCGGACCGGGCGAATCGCGATGGAATTCATCAAGGGGTTCCGTGCGCTGCACTTTGTCGGTCCGTGCGTCACGGTGTTCGGGAGCGCCCGGTTCGCGCCCGGGCACGTGTACTACGAGTTGGCCCGGGAAGTAGGGCGGCGCGTGGCCGAACTTGGGTTTACCACGATGACCGGGGGCGGCCCGGGCGTGATGGAAGGAGCCAATCGCGGGGCACGCGAGGCGGGTGGCCGGAGCATCGGCTGCAACATTGTGCTGCCCATGGAACAGAAGGAAAACCCTTACCTCGACCGCTTTGTGACCTTCCGGTACTTCTTCGTCCGCAAGGTGATGCTCGTAAAGTACTCGTACGCCTTTGTGGTGCTTCCCGGAGGTTTCGGCACTCTGGACGAGCTCTTCGAAGCCCTCACGCTCGTGCAGACCGGGAAGATCCACCAGTTCCCGGTTGTGCTCATGGGGACTGAGTATTGGAAGCCCCTCATCGACTTTGTGCACGGGACGCTTGTATCCCGCGGAACCATCGATGCCAACGACCAGCACCTGCTCACGGTGACGGATTCTCCCGACGAGGCGCAGGAAGCCCTCCGCATCGGCATGACCACCTACGAAGCAGCTCAACGGAAGGTGATGACACGGAGGAAGTGGCTGGGCGAAGGGTGACGCAGCCGAACGACCTTGCAATCGGTCAATGCCGACCGTTGGACTGTCCCATCGGCCGGACGATCAACGAGATCAGCGACTTGCCGGCGAGCGCTTTGCCCTTGATGGCGATAATGCTGTTGGTCTCGATCGCGGAGCGTACGCCGGTGGTGCGATTGGTGCCGCCGTGAAAGACGAAGCTGTGCGCGCCGATCGCCCAAGCCA
>CALLYM010000237.1 GCA_937858155.1 uncultured Phycisphaerales bacterium
CACGCCCGCGGGATCGAGCATCATTCCCACGGCGTGCAAAACGTGCTCGGAGCCATCAACATCGTTCTGGCGTCGGGGCGCATCGGGCGCGAGGGGTGCGGCTACGGCACCATCACCGGCCAGGCCAACGGCCAGGGCGGGCGCGAGCACGGGCAGAAGTGCGACCAGCTCCCCGGCTGGCGCGACATCTCCAACCCCGAGCACCGCGCCCACATCGCCAAGCTCTGGGGCATCGCCGAGCCCGACCTGCCCGGTCCCGGCGTCGACTGCTACGAGATGTTCCGCAAGATCGACGCGGGCGAGATCAAGGGCCTGATCTCGCTCTGCTTCAACCCGATGGTCTCGCTCCCGGACAACAGCTTCATCGCCCGCGCCCTGGGCAAACTCGAGTTCTACGTCACCATCGACTTCTTCATGAACGAAACGGCGCGTCACGCGGATATCGTGCTCCCCGGCTCGCTGCAGGAAGAGGATGAGGGTGTCGTCACGCAGATCGAAGGCAAGGTCATCAAGATCAACAAGGCGGTGGAATGCCCCGGCGACGCGAGGCAGGACTGGAAGATCGTGCAGGACATCGCCGCCGCGCTGGAGCGCCCCACCGGCTTCACGTTCGACTCGCCCCGCGCGATCTTCGACGAACTCCGCACGGCCAGCAAGGGCGGCGTTGCGGACTACTCCGGCATCACTTATGAGAAGATTGAGCGGCAGTACGGCGTCTGCTGGCCGTGCTATTCCGAATCACCCGACGGCAAGCCCATCGACCACCCCGGTACGCCGCGCCTGTTCGAGCCGAACTCGTGGAACCCGATCGCCAAGGGCGCGGGCCCGTACTACTTCCCCGACGGCAAGGCCCGCTTCAATGTCGCGCCGTACACGCCGCCGGCGGAGGTGACCGACGCGGAGTACCCGCTCATGCTCACCACCGGGCGCGTGGTCAGCCAGTTCCTCTCGGGCACCCAGACCCGCCGCATCGGCCCTTTGGTGGACCAGTACCCCGAGCCGCGGATCGAGATGCACCCGCGCCTCGCCGAGACGATGGGGATCAAGGACGGCGACTGGGTGACGGCCGAGTCCCGCCGCGGCGACTGCACGCTCCGCGCCATGGTCGTGACCACGATCCGCCCCGACACCATTTTCATCCCCTACCACTGGCCCGGGCGCAAGAGCGCGAACCAACTCACTATTTCCGCCCAGGACCCGATCTCGAAGATCCCTGAGTACAAGGTGTGCGCGGCCCGCGTGCGCAAAGCCGATGGGCCGCCCGAGTGGGCCGGACGCCTGGAGCCACAGCAGGGATGAACCTATCGGAGTCGCCATGAGTGTCCCCAGCCACCTCAACTTCTACATCGACGCCTCCCGCTGCATCGGGTGCCAGGCGTGCGTGCAGGCGTGTACCGAGTGCGACACGCACAAAGGGCACTCCATGATCCACCTGGAGACGGTGGATCGGGCCCACTCGACGCAGACCATTCCCGTGATCTGCATGCACTGCGACTCGCCGACGTGCGCCGAGGTCTGCCCCGCCGACGCAATCAAGCGGAGCGAGGACGGCGTGGTGCAGTCGGCCCGCAAGCCGCGCTGCATCGCCTGCAACAACTGCGTGCTGGCGTGCCCCTTCGGCGTGCCCAAGATGCAGGTCGAGTTCGAGCTGATGATGAAGTGCGACATGTGCTACGACCGCTCGTCGGTGGGCCTCAAGCCCATGTGCGCGAGCGTGTGCCCGAGCCAGGCGCTGTTCTTCGGGACGCGCGAGGAGATCGAGGCCCTGCGGCCGCAAGCGGCCCCGATCGATCGCTTCCAGTTCGGCAATCAGACCATCACGACCAAGGTGAAGATGATGGGACCTAAGAGCGTGGCGGGCCAACGGCCCGAGCACATCGACGTAACGGCGGCAATGGAGGAGCACGCCCCACCGCGCTCGGTCTCGCTGGGCGTGCTCAATGGCGCGAGATGAACGCGGCCGCCCGCCGCCTGATCGGAGTTCCCAATGGCAGACCCTACACCCATCCGTGTCCACACGCCCAACGGCCGTCCGAGCGACGCCCAGCCCAGGTGGCGGCAGGACTTCCCTATCGACACACAGCAGGACAACTTTGTGGCCCGCCGTGAGTTCACCAAGTTCATGGTGCTCATCAGCGCGTCGTTCGTCGCGGGCCAGGGGTGGATCGCGCTCAAGACGCTGCGGGGCGAAGGAGGCGGCGCGGGACCGAAGGCCATCGCCCGCGTCGATGAGATCGCCGTCGGGCAGGCCGCGCTGTTCTTCTACCCAGGCGAGCACGACTCGTGCCTCTTGGTTCGCGCGGGTGATCGCGAGTTCCTCGCGTACAGCAACAAGTGCTCGCACCTGTCGTGCCCGGTAACGCCGGATGTGCCCTCGGGGTGTCTGCGCTGCCCGTGCCACCACGGATCGTTCGATCTGGCGACGGGCCGCCCGCTGGCCGGGCCGCCGCGTCGGCCTTTGTCGCGGATCGTCCTCGAGGTGCGCGACGGCAACGTCTACGCCACGAGCGTGGAGGAGCGCACGGTATGACCCCGCCGCGTCCCAACCCATCGGCTTGTGCGAACGCGCCGGGTGATGTGTCCGCACCGGCCCCCCCGAGCCCGCCGCGCTCCGGCATCGCACGTTCGCGCCTCGCCGAGCAGAACCGCACGGCCATCGTGACGGGCATCCTGTGCATCGTGCTCATCATCGCCCTCATGCAGTTGTGGCTGCTCACCGCGACCATGAACGCCTTCCTCGGCGGCGACCACGCGGTGGCGTGGCCCG
>CALLYM010000238.1 GCA_937858155.1 uncultured Phycisphaerales bacterium
CCTCCGCGTCCTCCGCGGTCAATCCCTCTTCCTCTTCTCCGCGTCCCTCCGCCCCCCTCCGCTCCTCCGCGATCACTCCCCCCGGGAACCACCGTCCCACCCCCGCGTCCAACCCCGCAGGTATAATCGGCACTAACTATGCCCGCGCCACCCCTGCGTGCGCTGGTACGCTCCCCCTCGCCGCCCCCCCACCGCCCGACGGAAACCCGCCATGACCACCCGCACCGCGTCCTTGACCCGCTCCTCCGCAATCCTCCTCTGCGCCATCGCCGCCGCGATCTTCGCGGTAAGCCGCGCACGCTCGGCGGCGCCAGGCGTCGCCGGCGCGCCCCCGACCGCGGTCGCCGTCGTGAACATGGAGCGCCTCTTCGACAGCCTGAACGAGCTCAAGGTCCGTAACCAGTCGCTCGACGCCGAGGGCCAGGCGTACACCGCGCAGATGAAGGAGCTGGACGCGAAGGTGAAGAGCCTCGAGGCCGATCTGAAAGAGAAAATCCCCGCCACCGAACGCCAGAAGCGCGCGGAAAAGTCCGCCGAGCTCGCCGAGGCCCGCGGCATCCTCAAGGTCCGCATGGACCTCGCCCAGGGCATCATGGAGCGCAAGAGCAACGACGTCATCCGCGACATGTACGACAAGACCTCCAAGGCCATCAAGGACTTCGCCGAGCGCGAAGGCTTCGACCTCGTCCTGCTCGACGACCGCTCCCTCGACCTGCCCGAGGGCGGCACCTCCGTCAACCTCAACAAGGCGATCCTCGACAAGCGCATCCTCTTCGCCAAGCCTGCGCTCGACGTCACAGACCGCCTCATCTCTCAGATGAACGCGGAGTACACCTCCGGCGGCGGGCACTGAACCGCCCACGCAACGAACGCCCACGCACACAAGCAAGCCCCCGCGAGCCAGCCCACGCCCACGCCCCCCACCATCCCCGCGCCCTCCACCTCCACCACCGCGGGCGACATCGCCCAGCACCTGGGCGCCTCCGTCATCGGAGAGTCGGCGGCACGCATCGACCGCCTCGAGGTCTTTGACCTTGCCGGCGAACGCTGCCTCACCTTCATCCGCACCCCGCGCTTCGCCAAGGCATGGCCCGGCGCACGCGCGGCGTGCGCCCTGGTCTCGGCCGACATCGCACCACTCGCTACGCCGGACGGGAAGCCCCCGCGCCCCGGCAGCGCGCTCATCGTGGTGCCCGACGCCGACCTCGCGCTTATCAAGATCCTTTCGCTCTTCGCACCCCGCACCCCCGCCCCACCACCGGGCATCCACCCCACCGCGTACGTCGACCCTTCAGCGCGTGTCGCCGCGACGGCCAGCATCGGCCCGCACTGCGTGATAAGCGCGGGCGCGACCGTCGCCGAACACGCCGTGCTCATGGCCCACGACTTCGTGGGCGAGAACGCGAGCGTCGGCCCCGGCACCAGGCTGCACCCGGGCGTACGCATCTTGGAACGCTGCACCGTCGGAGGGTCCTGCACGCTCTACCCCGGTGTCGTCATCGGCGCCGACGGCTTCGGCTACCGCCCCGACCCCAGCGGCGACGGCCTTGTGAAAGTCCCCCACATCGGAGACGTCGTCGTCGAGGACCACGTCGAGATCGGCGCGAACTCCTGTATCGACCGCGCGAAGTTCTCCTCCACCATCATCGGCGCGGGCACCAAGATCGATAACCTCGTGCAGATCGCCCACAACTGCCTCGTCGGACGCTGCTGCGTCCTCTGCGGCGGCACCATGCTCGCGGGCTCGGTCACACTCGGCGACGGCGTGGTCCTGGGCGGACAGGTCGGCGTCGCCGACAACGTGACCATCGGCGCAGGCTCGCGCGTCGGCGCCAAGGCCGGCGTCAACAACGACATCCCCGGCGGTGCAGATTACATGGGCCACCCCGCCGGGCCCGCCTCCGAATGGCGACGCACCTTCGCAAAGCTCCGACTCATGGGGCGACGCAAAGGCGTCTGACTACCTTCCTGACGCATGGACGCGCGACCCACCATCCTCTTCGCAGGCGGCGGCACCGGCGGCCACATTTTCCCGGCCCTCGCGATCGCGGAAGAGGTCACCCGGCTGGTCCCCGCCGCAGAATGCCGGTTCCTCGTCTCCGACCGTCCTCTCGACGCTGAAATCCTCCGCAAGCAGTCCGTGGCCAACAAACCGGCACAGTTCACGGCCATACCAGCCCGCCCGTTCGGGCTCTCACCAAAGGTCCTTTACCGCTTCGTCAGCAACTGGGGACTGTCAGTTCGAACAAGCCGCGACTTCGTGCGGGCAGGCATGTCGCAAGGACCGTGCGTGGTGGTCGCGATGGGCGGCTTTGTCGCAGCGCCCGCGGCGCAGGCCGCCCGCGTGGAAAAAGTGCCGGTGCTGCTGGTCAACCTCGACGCCGTGCCCGGGCGCGCCAACCGCTGGATCGCCGGGCGCGCGGCGCAGGTCGTGACGAGCGCACCTGTAGACCCGGCGTTCGCATCGTGGAGCGTCATCCCGCCCATCGTCCGCGCGGGCGCGGTGAGCACGCAGCCCAAGGCAGACTGCCGCCGCGCACTCGGCCTGGACCCCGGCCGCCCGGTGCTGCTGGTGACCGGCGGCAGCCAGGGCGCAGCTTCCATCAACGAATTCCTTGCCGCCTTCGCCGCGTCGCCAGAGTTCGGCCCCACGCTCGCCGGCTGGCAGATCATCCACCAGACCGGCCGGGGCGAAGAAGCCGTGCGTGCCGCGTACGCGAGCGCCGGTGTGCCCGCGCTCGTCGCGCCGTTCTTTGACCACATGGGCAACTGCTGGGGCGCAGCGGACCTTGCGGTGTGCCGCAGCGGCGCGGGCAACGTGGGCGAGGTGTGGGCCAGCCGCGTGCCGGCGATTTTTCTGCCCTACCCGTACCACAAGGATCAGCACCAGAAGTTCAACGCGGGCGCGCTGGTGAAGAGCGGCGGAGCAATCCTGTGCGAGGACAGAATTGCCGCGGCTGAAAACTCCGCCAGTGTCGCGCCCATGCTCGCGGAATTGCTGCGCGATGATCTGCGGCGCACGTCGATGCGGGCGTCGCTGACGGCGCTCGGGGCGGCGGACGGAGCGCACAGGGTTGCCCAAAGATTGGCGACCATGGTCGCAGGTGGCTAGAGGTTGAGCCTGGACTTGTTTTCGGTCCTTCGGACACAAGTTCATTCCTAACAGGCTTTTATACGCCGTGTTGCCGGACGTTTGGAGGGCGCTACGTGCGCGCAAACGCGCAGTTTTCGCTCCATTGTGCCTACAGCCCAGTTAGAATCTGACTGTGACGGACCCCACCACCAACCCCGGAACACCCCCCCCGCAGCCAGCGGTGTGCGTGGCGTGGTCGCCCATGGGTTTTGGGGTTGATGCGCGGCTGCAGGCGGCGCTCAAGCGGCCGGGGCTGGAAGTCGCGATGTGCGATGATCCGTTCGCGGTGCTGGCGGTCTTGACCAACGCCCACCTCGGCGGTGCGGGCGCGAAGATCCTGCTGCTGATCGAGCCGCAGCGCCTGCCGCACGTGGTAGACCTTCTGAACCTCGCGCCACGGTACGTGCCGGAGATGGCGATATGGCTGTTTGATCCTGCACGGCAGCCGGTGCTGAAGGCGGCGCGCGTGGGTGACGTGCTGGCGGCGCTGGGCGTGAAGGCCGCGCCCAAGCCGGGCCCGGTGGTCGCGCCGACGGACGAATCGCGCGCGAGCGGGCCCGTGGCGTGGACCGGGCCGTGGGTTGCTTCGACGACGCAGAAGTGGAGCGAGCCTTCGGGCGGCTTGCGCCTGGCGGGCGAGGGCACACTGCCGGCGCGTGACGAAGTGCGCGAGGACGATGTCGAGATGTTCGCGGACGGGAAGCCCGCGCCGGAGGCGGCTCCCAAGCGCAACCAGCGCGTGCTGACGGATGAAGAGCTCGCGATGCTGCTGGGCGACGGCAGGGGTGCCGGGGGGGGCAAGTCGTGAACGACCTGACGCACCGCGTCGTGCTGGTGGGGCGGACGAACCTTGATGGTGCGCTGCGCCTGCACGACGGCGTGGAACTGCTCCGTGCACACAATGCGCTGGAAGCGGTGGGCGAGCTGGCGTCGATGCCGCGGGACATCCCGGGAGAACAGACGTTCGTGGTCGTCGCGCCGGAGGTGGCGATCAACCTGGAAGCGCCGCCCGCGTTGGCGGAGCGGTTTGTGCGCGCCATGCGGGCAACAGCACCCGGCGTGCGCGTGCTGGTGCAGACGCCTCTGGGCATCACGCGGGACACGGGCGCGTTCGACGCGGTGCTGGAGCATGACAACCCGCTCGCGTTCCTGCGCGCAACAGCGCCGGCCCGGCCTGCGCCCGCTCCGCTGAAAGAAGTCCCGGCACCACCCACGGTCGCTGCCGTGCGTGCGACACCTGTCGCGGAACCGCCACGTCCGGCACCGGCTCCGTTGCCAAAGCTTGAAGAAGTGCGCACCGCTCCGCCTG
>CALLYM010000239.1 GCA_937858155.1 uncultured Phycisphaerales bacterium
GAGCGAGGGGCCGGCGGCTGACGCACGCCGCCGCCGGCGAGCGCTGCCGATCGGCGCTAGCCGATGAACGCCTTGTGGACGGCGCGCAGCGCCTGCTCCGCCTGCGCCAGGTCAATCACCACCGACACCTTGATCTCGCTCGTCGAGATCATGCCGATGTTGATCTTCTCGTTCGCCAGCGTCTCGAACATCCTGGCGGCGACCCCGGCGTGGCTGCGCATGCCGACGCCGACGATCGACAGCTTGCCGATGTTCTCGTCGGCGAGCACCTCGCGGAAGCCGATGTCTCCCTTCACCGACTCGATGACCGCGCGGGCCTTCTGCAGGTCCGGCTTGTCGACGGTGAACGACACATCGGTCAGCGGTGTCTTCGAGTCGTGGCTGACGTTCTGCACGATGACGTCGACGCTGATCGCGGCGTCGGCCAGCGCGCGGAACACGCGGGCCGCGACGCCCGGCTTGTCGGGCACCCCGACGAGCGTCACCTTTGCCTGGTTCTTGTCGAGTGCCACGCCTCGAACGACGATGTCTTCCATGCTGCGCGTCTCTTCCTTGACGATCGTTCCTGGTTTGTCCGACAGGCTGGAGCGGACTTCGAAAACCACTCCGAACTTCTTGGCGATCTCCACCGAGCGCAACTGCATCACCTTGGCGCCCGAACCGGCGAGTTCGAGCATCTCGTCGTAGGAGATCTCATCGAGCTTGGAAGCCCCCGGCACGATGCGCGGGTCGGCGGTGTACACCCCTTCGACGTCGGTGTAAATCTGGCACAGGTCGGCTTTGAGCGCCGCCGCCAGCGCAATCGCAGTCAGGTCGGAGCCGCCACGGCCGAGGGTGGTGATCTCCCCTTCCGGCGTCTGGCCCTGGAAGCCGGCGACGATGACTACGTTGCCGGCATCGAGCAGCGAGTGCACTTCGTGCGGCGTGATGTTCTTGATCTTCGCCTTGGTGTGAACGCCGTCGGTCGTGATGCCGGCCTGGGCGCCGGTGAGCGAGACGGCGTTGACGCCCAGCGCGTTGAGCGCCATGGCGGTCAGCGCAATGGTGGTCTGCTCGCCGGTGGCGAGCAGCATGTCCATCTCGCGCTCCGGCGGCATCGGCGTGACCTTCTTCGCGAGGGCGATGAGGCCGTCGGTGACGCCGCTCATGGCCGAGACGACGACGACGATACGGTCGCCATTGGCGCGGCTGGCGGCCACGCGATTCGCAACATTCTTGATGCGGTCGGCATCTCCGACGGAGGTGCCGCCGTACTTCTGGACGATTAGCGCCATTGATGTCTTGGGTCGACTAGGGCCCGACGCGGCGGGCGAACAACCGGTCTATTGTAGCAGGGCACGAGGGGCGCAAAGGGCGGCCGAGTCACGAGATGGTGACAACCCGGCCCACTATTTCAGGAGCGCTTCCGCTGCCGGGAAGCGTGGCTCGATGTCGACCGGGACGTCGGTCAGCTTGTCGAGTGCCGCCTGCACCGGCGGGCGGACCACGCCGAGCCGCTCGCCGAGCGCCTTTGCCTTCGCGTAGTCGCCGGCGGCCTGGATCTGCATGATCTCGGTCGTCAGCGCCGCGATGCCCTGCTTGATCTTCGCGTGGTCGACGCTGAACGTGCCGTCTGGCCTGACGACAAAGCCGCCCTGGTCCAGCAGGTAGTTCAACTGCAGCGCGACCCCCTTGCCGTGCGCTTCGCCAATGCCGAACCGGATCGAGCGGAAGGCCGAGGCGAGGAACGTCGTGTAGATCTGCCGTTCGAGCCCCTTGTCAATCACGCCCTTGTCGATCAGGTACTGCAACGCCCACAGGCCCGAGATGTCGGCCTTGGCTTCCTCGAGGAAGCTCGACGCCTCTTTCATCTCCTGCCGCACGGTCGTCTGGCGGCCGTTGACGGTGATCGTATGCGGCCCGAGCCCGTGCATCAGCTCGTGCATGACGATGTGGGTGAAGAACGCGTCGAACGACAGGTCCTTCTGATCGTCGGGCGACAACACCACCTTGGAGATCGGCAGCAGCGTCTTCTCGAACTTGGCGTCCTGCACGTTCTTCAGCATCACGCGCTTGGTGCCCTTCTCGCGCGTCACCCGCTCGTCGTTCGGCAGGTTGAAGGCCGCCGTCTGGACGCCGCGGTTGCCATCGCCAGCCGAGAAGATCTGGTTGACCACGGCGATCGGCGCCAGCGCGCCCAGCTTCGGATTGCGCAGCGACGGATCGATCGGCAGGTGATTCTCGATGTCCTGCAGTTCGCCGCTGAACTTCTGCAGCTTGGCGCTCTCGGCCTCATCGAGCAGGGTGACGTACGATTCGAACGCCGCCTTGTAGTTGAACCACTCGTCCTCGTAGACCTCGTACGGCCCGATGGTCGGCTCAATCGTGCCCTTCAGCTCCATCCACGCGACGTCACTCTCGTAGTAGTCGTTCGAGAGGAACGCGTCTGCCCGCTTCGAGAGAAAGGTCTTCAGCGTCGGCTCGGTCGCCAGCGCCGCCGCCTCGCGCAACAGGCGCGCGGCGTCGAGCAGCTCGTTCTGGTACTCGAGGCTGTACGGCACCGTCGTCAGGCTGCCGTTCGGGGCTCGGCGAATGGTGGTGAAGAACCCGGTCGCGCGGTTGCGTTCGGCCTCGGGCAGTTTCTTGATCCACGCCTCGACCTCTTCCTTCGTCGCGTCCGACGGATAGAAGTTGGCGCCACCTGGCTTGGCCGGAGCTCCCGGGATGAACGGCTCGTGGTGGTCGAGCCGGGACCAGGGGCCCTTGTTGATGAGGAAGTAATGCAGGCGGTCCTGCCCCGCCGGACTGCCGTCCTCAACGAGGTCGAGCAGCATCGGCAGGTTCTTCTCCACGCTCACCCGCCCCACGTAAATAAACCGCACTGCCCCCGCAGGACTCCCCACGCCGCTCCACGCCAACTCATCCCGAAACCGCGGGTGAAACTCCTCGATCCGGATCCCCGGCCGCAGCGTGTGCAGCCGGTCCCGGGCCATGCCCAGCCCCGTCAGGCTCCGCGCATACTCCTCGCTCCGCGTGAAGATCGCCGAGAACCCGCGGTAGAACGCGCGCATGTACTGCTCGCACCCCAGCGTGAGCGAGTCGTGGTGAAACAGCCTCTCGATATACGCCGGGAAGTCCGTGTGGTACACCCCCGCCACCGGCACCTTCAGCCGCTTGGCCGCCATCCGTCCCACCAGCCCCACGCTCCCGGGCGTGGATATATGGATCACGTCCGGCCGCAGCCGCCGCGCAGCCTCCATCATCCTGATCGCCGGCGGGAACGCCAGCTCCAGGTTCTCGTACTTGGGCATTTTCGTCGCATAAAGCGGCCGCACATTGACAATGTTCGGCTGCTCCGGCACCTCGAAGTTGGTGCTCGTGATCACCGTGAAGTCCCGCCCGCCCGACAACGCCTGCTCCGCCGCGTTGCGGATGAACCGCGACACGCCGTTGACGTCGCCCAATGTGTCGGTAAACAGCAGCACGCGCATGCGATGGCCCCAGTTATTCCACCATTCCCCCGCCAATCGTATGAATCGGGGTTTCCCCGCCGAATACCCCGAAGTACGCCATGAAGATCGTGTGCGCACGCGGCAACCGCCCGCCGCCGTCCAGCATCCAACATTGCGCGCACGGATACAAGGAGTTCCGCGAAATGCCCCGAATCCCCGCCGTTGACCCCGCGCACGCCACCGGACGCGCCAAAGAACTGTTGGACGGGCCGCTCAAGGGAAAGCACTTCAACATCTTTAAGAGCATGGCGGGCAGCCCCGCGCTGCTCGAAATGTACCTCGGCATCGGCGGCGCCATGGGCAAGTCCAGCCTCACCATGAAGGAGCAGGAGGTCATCCAGCTCGCCATCGCCCAGGCGCAGTCCTGCGACTACTGCACCGCCGCGCACACCGCCATCGGCAAGATGCACGGCCTGAGCGAAGCTCAGACCATCGAGGCCCGCAGGGGCCGCCTCACCGACCCGCGGCTCAACGCCCTCGCACGCTTCGCCCTCGCGATCCACGAGAAGAAGGGCTTCGTGAGCGACGCCGACGTCGAGGCCCTGAAGGCCGCCGGCTTCGCCGAGCAACAGATGGGCGAGGTCCTCGGCTCCTACATCCAGATGATGTTCACGAGCACCTTCAACCACATGAACAACACCCCGTCAGACTTCCCACCTCCCCCGAAGCTCTGACGGCCCTTCACGCCGCCGCAGCCCGCGCCCCAGCGCGGGCTTTCTTCTGCGCGCGCCTTCCGGTACACTTCGCCCATGGCCAAACACGTCGCGGTCTACCCAGGCTCCTTCGACCCCATCACCCTCGGCCACCTCGACGTCATCTCCCGCGGCCGCAAACTCTTCGATGAGCTCATCGTCGCCGTCGGCCGAAACCCCGGCAAAGACCCGCTCTTCTCCGCCGAAGAACGCGTCGACATGGCCCAGCGCCTCATCGCCGAAATGGTCCGCAAAAACCCGCACGAGGCACCCGTCACCGTCCGCGCCTTCTCCGGCCTCACCGTCGACTTCGCCAGGGACATCGGCG
Organism: uncultured Phycisphaerales bacterium; assembly: GCA_937858155.1. Classification (GTDB taxonomy): domain Bacteria; phylum Planctomycetota; class Phycisphaerae; order Phycisphaerales; family UBA1924; genus BJHL01. The sequence goes on from CALLYM010000239.1 coordinate 4,512, forward strand.
CCAACGTCCTCCTCAGGGGCGTCCGCAACCTGAGCGACCTGCAGAACGAAGTCCAGCAGGCCGTGACCAACCGCGAGGTCGCTGGCCTCGAGACCGCGTTTGTCGTCGCCGGCCAGAGCTTCTCGTATACCAGCAGCAGCCTCATCCGCCAGATCGCCGCGATGGGCGACGACCCCGCCGCCCTCACCCACCTCTGCCCCCCCATCGTCGTCGACGCGCTCCGCCGCAAAAAGCTCGAACGCCACCCGGCCCTCGAACGCCTGCGCGTGGACAAGGACGAGTAAGTCGATCGCGGAGGAGCGGAGGAGGGACGCGGTGGGGATGAACGGATGAAGAGTTTTCGCGCCCCGCGCGATTCTCCTTCACCCCTCCTTCTCCTCCGCGTCCCTCCGCACCCCCTCCGCCTCCTCCGCGATCTGCCTCTGTTCCCGCCCCCTACTTCTCAAACTCAAACCCCTCCTCCGCCGCCTGCTTGTCGATCGCCGCGATCATCGCCTCGCCCAGCGTCTGCTCCGCCTTCCCGCCCCCCTTCGCCCTCTTCGCCTTGTCCTCCTCAATGAACGCCAGCCGCTGCTTGTTCAGCTCGCCGATCCGCTGGCTGATCCTGTCGCGCTGCGCCAGCATGTCCTGCACGTGCTTCTCGCGCTCCTGCACGTTCATCTTCTGCATGTCCAAGGGCAGGTCCTTCTCGTCCATGTCCTTGAGCTGCACCTTCTTCTCTTTCACGGCGTCCACAAGGTCCCAGCCCGAGTTGCGGTACTGCCCGCCGCCCCCGCCGCCCGGCGACATCTTGGAAACCGCCCGCGCTGCTGGTGCGCCGGCCACCGAAGCGTTCTTCTCGTCCATCATCGCCTGCCGCGTCTGACCCGCCTCGCCGTCCTGCCCATAAGGCACGTACGTCGTGTTGATCTCCGACCCCAACCGCGTGATCTCGTCGTCGTAGGGCGTCGCGCACGTGTCAACCGGCGCGTTCTGGTCGATGTTCCCGAACGTCCCGCGCCCCAGCGTCGCGCCGTCCGCCCACTTGGTCGCCACGCCCTCCTGCCGGTTCCCGCAGAAAATCGTGTTGATCTTGACGCCCTTGTTCACCGCGTCCGCCACCGCCTCGCTGTAGTGCACATCCCCCTGCGTGAAGGGCTCGTTCCCCGCGATCACCACCATCGAAAGGTCGCCCGGTTTCCGCGTCCAGTCCAGGTCCGCGACCGCCCGCTTGATCACCGCACCGCAGAACTCTTCCCCGCCGTTCGTCGTCAGGCTGAACAGCTTCTCGCTCAAAAGGTCCAGGTCCGTCGTGAACGGCAGCACCTGCCGCACATACCCCTCGCTCGGCTTCAGGTTGTTGTTGCCATACTCATAGAGCGCGATCCGCAAGTCCGGCCGCGCCCCTCCGCGGCAAGACTTCCCGAACCGATTGACGATGTTCCACACCTGGCTCTTGGCCTGCGCGATCAGCCCGTCCATGCTGTTGCTGGTATCGAGCAGGATCGCGATCCGCACCACCGGCCGCTCCAGCGGCTTCCCATCCACCACCGGCGGCTGGTCCACCGGCGGGCAGGCAAGCGCCGCGGGCGCCAAGCCGGAAAGCATCGACAACGCAAGAACGGACGGACGGATCAAACGAGTGACCATGGGAGTGCTCCTCAAAGTGCCGCCGGTCATCACGCGCCCGGCCTGCAAGGTGATACTCCCCAGATCGACTTGGGATCGTCACACCCATGTCACCACACCCCCGAGCGCCCCAAGCGCGGGGTGCCTCACGGCCACCCCAAGCCTGCAACCCCTCAAGCCTCCTCCAAACCTCAATTGCATCCATTCACCCGCACGTGACAAACCCGTGACGCAACCCGCTCCACGAACGACACAGTGACACCACATTCAAGCCGCAACCAACACGCCACGCTCAGCGAGTCAGCGTGAGTGCACGTCCCACCGTTCCACAGGTTTCGGGGCAACGAAGGAGTGAGTGTGGTCCGCGTAATGGACCATGGTTCAGCCTCCGCACCGCCGCCTCCGCAGTGTGCGGCAAGCGAGCACCGCGACCCCGGCGACACCCGCGCCCGGGCTCGGCACCGTCGCGATCCACGCCTGGGTCTGGCCGGTGGGGCTCACGCCGTTGCCCGCGATGGTGAGCCCGTCGTCAGATATGCCGGCAGCGCCCGTGATGGTCCAGCCGGTGAAGGTGCAGCCCGACTGCGTGAGCAACTGCTGGATCGTGATGACGCCCGTGGAAGGACTCCAGTAGTTCAACCCCGCGACGACCGCGTTGCCATCGGCGGAGGTGCGGGGGATCGCGCTCACCTCATTGATGTCCGAGGTGACGCCGAAAAACTGATAGCCCGTGGGCTGGGACCAGCGGAAGAGCCTCGCGACCGGCTGCGTGATGTCCACGCCGACAATGACCGTGCCGGCCGGGTTCATGTCGGTCGCGAGGGCGGCGGGTAGCGAGCCATTCGCGAGCGGGATGGTGCGTGCCCCGTTCACAGCGTCCCAGACGAACGGCGTGCTGATGACCTGTGGAATGGGAACGTTGGAGATGGTGACGCGGGCGTAACCGGTGATGAGCGAGCCATCGGTGTTGGATGCGTAGGCAGAGGCGGCCCAGCCCAACCCAAGCGGCGTGCCCGAGAGCGGGCCAAATCCCTGCGTGCCGCCCGTCTGTGACCAACGACGGGCTTGAGTATCGGAGTCACCGGTACGCCCAAGGACCACCTGCCCATCTCCAGAAACTCCTTGGGCTACCCACATACTGGGCACTTCTTGCATGCCCGTACTTTGCTCCCAATAAAATGCCTTTGAGAGCGCGACTTGGTCGGAGGATCCCCCGACAACGACCAGCCCATCCGCTGACACACCTGATGCACCACTTGAGATGAGTCCGGGCAACGTACCAAGTCCCTGTGGAGAAGTACCAATCTGCCAACGCAGCGCCTGGCTCGCGCCGAATCCGACAACTGTTGAACCATTTCCTGAGATATCTCTTACACCTGTCCGCGACTCGCCAGGAAGGAACGGGACTGGTATGAAAGTCTGCGCCTGCAGCGTCGAAGCCAAACAGACTGTCAAACCAACTCCAAGGATTTTCATGACACGCACTCCCCGGGACGTTATTGTTCAATCAGGAATGTCAGCCCTTGCAAGCTGGCGCTGACCACTTCTGCGGACTCGGCTGTATCGGTGTCGATCGCGCCGCCGTACCAGTACATGGATTCGGCGTGTGCCCCGCCTTTTCCGGTCGAGCATCGAGCGCAAACCCAGCACGCACGAGTGGCTCCGACGTCACGTCATGCACGCACGAAACTCCGACAAGACTCTTCCGCATGACCTGACTCCTTTCGCTTGCGGACCGACAGCACGCCGCACCCGGCGAGCATGACCACCACCGACGATGGTGATGGAATTGATGATGCGATACGGAAACCTGTATAAGTCAATCTCAAACTTGGGGCTGATTGCCCCCATGAATACGAAAAATCAGCGCCAGAGTTGGTAGTCCAAAAGCTGCCATCTAGGCCACGTGATAGAACATTGTCCACTTGGCGAGTGGATTCAAGCCATTCAGTTGTTCCGCCCGCGGCGTCGAGCAACCCCCACGGAGTTTGGACATTGGGGTATGACCCGAGCGGGATGCGATAGTGGCCCTGACCGGGCAATGTAAATTCTGAGTTCGCCATCCCCGTCCCGTCACCGCCAAAGCTTGGTGGTGGACCATACACGAGCGGTGTGTCCGTTCCGTTGGGCTGCTCCCACCAGCGTCCCAGACCGCCGTCGGCGGACGGGTCGTAGTGCACGGCCTTCATCCACTCGTCAAGAGTGGGAATCCAGTAGCGAGAGTTCGGGTTGTGCACCAACTGGTCGTTGAACGTCGGGGAGCCAACATCCGGTGTGAACGTCAGCACGTCGTACGCGCCATTCATGAACGCCGCCTGAGTTGTGGCCTTGTCGTTCTGCAGCCAGTTGCAAATGATCGCAGCCTGGCGCCAAGACAACCCACCCACAGCACGCATTCCCGCATTGGGATCGCTCGGGTTGAGTCGATACCTCGTGCCTGGCCCTGAGTACGTCGGGTCCACCGAAGCGCCCCAGATGATCGGAGCGCCCCACCAAGCACGACCAGCGAAGGGCAGCGGATCAGGTCGCGCCATCGCGGCGTTGAAAAACTCCAGTGCCTGAGCGGTGGTCAGTTCCGTGCGGGCCATCCGGTACTCGTAGTTCACTGCGCCACGGTTCGGCACAAGGTTGAAGGGGTCAGGACCGTCGTACGCCCTGTTGCCAGCTGCTCCGATGGTGACCCAATCAAACCCGTCCTGCCCTGGCTGGGCATGAGCAACCCCGGCCAGAGCAATCGTGGCCAAAGCCCCGAGCAAACGCACCAACACACTTTTCCAAGAGTCCATGAGATACCTTTCGGACGCCCCAGCGTCTCCCACAGAAGATGCACCACGGTGGGGGGAAAGTCCACGAATCTGCCGGGTTTTTCGCTGCCTACGAACTTACCAGACATACGCGGTGCGGCCTTGGGCCGCTCAACAACCCGCACTCAACCTCCAGTCAGCAGCCCCGCAGCGAACGGGAGCACTCTGGGCAAGACACCCGCGTCCCCGCCTTGGGCCCACCCACGCCCCCCTACCTTCTGCCCATGACCCACACCCCCCACCGTTCCGTCGGTGCGCTCCTCGCCGCATGCGCCGCCTTCGCCGCCCACGCACAGCCCCAGGGCTACTACACCAGCCCCGCCCTCGCCGACGACGCCATCGTGTTCACCGCCGAGGGTGACCTCTGGCGCGTCCCCGCCTCCGGCGGCGTCGCCACCCGCCTCACCACCCACCCGGGCCTCGAAACCAACGCCGTCGTCTCCGCCGACGGCACAACCCTCGCCTTCAGCGCCCAGTACGAGGGCGCAACCGAGGTCTACACCATGCCCGCCACCGGCGGCAGCGTCACCCGCCGCACCTTCCTGGGGTTTGGCCCACGCCCCGTCGCCTTCGCCCCAAGCGGCGAACTCGTCTACGCGACGCGCACCAAGTCCGGCAACTGGCAGACGCAGCTCGTGTCCCTCAACCTCGCCGACTTCACCAGCAGCGTGCTACCTCTCAATGAAGCCGCGAGCGCATCCTTCGACGACGCCGGCAACCTCTACTTCACCAAGCCCGACTTCCAGGGCAGCCACACCCGCCGCTACAAGGGCGGCACCGCGCGCCACGCCTGGTCCTTCCCCCTGGCCGCGGCCAAGAATGGCGCGGGCGCCAACGCCGAAGCGACCGAGCTCACCGCCGACTACGTGGGCGAATCCTACAAGCCCATGTGGTGGAACGGCCGCATCTACTTCATGTCCGACCGTGACTCGGGCGTCACCAACATCTGGTCCACGACGCCCGACGGCAAGGACCCCAAGCGCCACACCAGCCACGCCGACTACGAGGTCCGCGGCGCGAGCCTGCGCAACGGCAAGATCGTCTACCAGCTGGGCGCCGACCTCTGGCTGCTCGATATCGCGACCGGCGCCGACGCGAAGGTAAACATCTCCCTCGCCGGAGACATGGACCAGACCCGCGAACGCTGGATCGACAAACCCTGGGACTTCGTCACCGCCGCCCACGTCAGCAAAGATGGCGAGCAGGTCGCTATCACCGCCCGAGGCCAGGTCTTCGTCGCCCCGCGGAAGTTCGGCCGCTTCGTGCAGGCAGCAAGCACCGCCGGTGTGCGCTTCCGCGACGCCCGCTTCATGCCCGACGGCTCCCTCCTCGCGATGTCCGACCGCACCGGCGAGACCGAGCTCTGGTCCCTCCCCGCCAACGGCCTCGGCGACGCTGCGCAGTGGACCACCGACGGGGACGCGCTCCGCATCCAGGCCGTCCCCTCGCCCGACGGCAAACGCATCGCCCACCACGACAAGCGCCAGAGACTGTTCATCTACGACAGCGCGACCAGGCAGAGCGTCAAGATCGACGACAACCCATTCGACAACTTCTTCGGCCTCACGTGGTCCAGCGACAGCCGCTTCCTCGCCTACGTCACCTACGCCGACAACCAGAACCTGGTCGTGCGCGTCTACAGCACCGTGGACAACCAGGTGCACGCCGTCACCACCGACCGCGCCGCGAGCTACTCCCCCGCGTGGAGCGCCGACGGCAAGTGGCTCTACTTCCTCTCCGAGCGCAACCTCCAGAACTCCGTGAGCAGCCCCTGGGGCCTCATGCAGCCCGAGCCCTTCTTTGACAAGATGGTCAAGGTCTACGCCGTCGCCCTGACCCCGGGCCTCCGCTCGCCCTTCCAGGAGCCCGACGAGGTCGAGACCGCGCGCGTCAAGGCCGAGGCCGACAAGAAGAAGGAAGAAGAGAAGAAGAAGGACGCCGACAAGCCCGCGCCCGACGCCGAAAAGAAAGAGCCGGAAAAGAAGGAAGAAAAGAAGGACGACAAAAAGGACGACGCCCCCAAGCCCGTCGACATCGACTTCGCCGGCATCGAAGCACGCCTGTACGAGCTGCCCGTCGCCCCCGGCAACTACAACGGGCTCGAGGCCAACGACAAGGCGCTCTTCTTCACCGACACCCCCTTCGGCGCGGACAAGCCCTCGCTCAAGGCCTTCGCGCTGGGCGAAGACGCCATCAAGAAGCGCGAGTTCAAGGTCGAGACCGTCCTCGACAACGTCGACGGCTGGGAACTCTCCGGCGACGCCAAGTCGATCCTCGTCCGCCAGGGCAACACCCTCGCCGTCATCGACGCCGCGCCCGCCAAGGTGGACGACCTCGGGAAGTCCGCCGTGAAGTTCGACGGCTGGAAGTTCGCCATCCAGCCCAGGGAAGAATGGCGCCAGATGTTCAACGAGTCCTGGCGCCTGCTGCGGGACTACTTCTACGACCAGGGCATGCACGGCGTCGACTGGCCCGCCATGCGCGCCAAGTACGCGCCCCTCGTGGACCGCGTCGCCAGCCGCGAGGACCTCGCCGACATCATGGCGCAGCTGAGCGCCGAGCTTTCCGCCCTCCACCACTTCGTCCTGCCCGGCGACGTCCGCACCGGCAAGGAGGACATCGGCAACGGCTCGCTCGGTGCCGACCTCTCCCGCGACATCGCCGCCGGCGGCTACCGCGTCGACAAGATCTTCCAGTTCGACGCCGACCGCCCCGACAAGCGCTCGCCCCTCGCCCGCCAGGACCTGGACGTCAAGGCCGGCGACATCATCGAGAAGGTCAACGGCGTCCCGACGCTCTCGGTCGCCGATATCGCAAGCCTCCTCCGCAACACCGCCGGCAAGCAGGTGCTCCTGCACGTCAAGCGCCCCGGCGAGGGCGACGCGCGACCGATCATCGTCAAGGCCATCGGCGTCGGCGCCGAGCGCGACCTGCGCTACCACCAGTGGGTCGAGGAACGCCGCGCGATGGTGGAAAAGTGGAGCAACGGCCAGCTCGGCTACGTCTACCTCGCCGCCATGGGCAAGGACGACTTCAGCGACTTCGCCCGCCAGTACTTCCCGATCTTCAACAGGAAGGCGCTCATCATCGATGTCCGCAGCAACGGCGGCGGCAACATCGACCCGTGGATCCTGGAACGCCTGATGCGCAAGCCCTGGATGTTCTGGAGCGGCCCCGTCGGCAAGCCCACCTGGGGCATGCAGTACTCCTTCCGCGGGCCGATGGCCGCCATCTGCGACGAGTGGACCGCCAGCGACGGCGAGGCCTTCACCGAGGGCTTCAAGCGCCTCAACCTCGGCAAGGTCATCGGCACGCGCACCTGGGGCGGCGAAATCTGGCTCTCCTTCGCCAACAACGTCGTCGACAACGGCATCGCGTCCTGCGGCGAGACCGGCGTCTTCGGCGTCGATGGGTCCTGGCTCATCGAGGGGCGCGGCGTTGAACCCGACATCGAGGTGAAGAACCCGCCCGCGGCGACGTTCCGCGGCGAGGACGCCCAGCTCAAGGCCGCGGTCGACCACCTGCTCGCGGAACTCCAGAAGAAGCCAGTGCCCGACGTGGTGGCGCCCAGGAAGCCCAACAAGTCGAAGTGATGTACACGCCCGAGGACATCGCGGCGG
>CALLYM010000240.1 GCA_937858155.1 uncultured Phycisphaerales bacterium
CTCCGACCGCGCAGCCCACTTCCAAACCACCCACACCATCCCCCACACCCACTCCTGTTCTTTCTTCCTCTCACCACTCTTCACTCACACCCTCTTCACCCGATCCTTCACCCACTCCCAACTCCCCTGTCCCCTCTGTTTCTTCTCCGTCTTCCTCTGCGTTCCTGCCCTCTTCTCCTCCGCGTCTCTCCGCGTCCTCCGCGGTCAATCCCTCTTCCTCTTCTCCGCGTCCCTCCGCCCTTCTCCGCTCCTCCGCGATCGCCCTTTCTCCCTCCCTCCCTCGTTCGCTTCTTCGCTCGCTCGCTCCCCTTCCTCCCTCCCCAGCCCCCATACTTGATGCACCACTACCCGGCCCTGGGCATAGCGACGGTCCGCGTGAAGTAAGCCACTGAACCAATGGCCAACCGACGCACGGCAGCTCACATGCGTGCTCGATTCCACAATCTCGCCCCGCCCGCGATCCCCCTGAGGGTGCTCACGGTCGGCTGTTGCACGCGAATCGGAATTCTTGTATACTCGTGTGGTACTGAATGTCACACAACGACTTCCTTGTCTGTTATATTGTCTAGTTCGTGCGACCAAGATACTTGGTCATAACACGCCCGGTGGGTGCTCCCGGCGTGAACAAACACTTTTCGCAAGAGCGAGGATGCACCATGCCCGTCAACTTTGATCCAAACTCCTTCCACCTTGACTGGAACCGTGCCTTCGAGGCCCTGGCACTCATCATCCTCCTCGCGTTCGTCGTGGAACGAGCGCTCGCCATGCTCTTCGAGAGCCGGTGCTGGATCGAGCGATTCGACCGCCCTTGCCTGAAGGAACTCATCGCCACCGGCGTCTCGATCGCCTTGTGCTGGTACTGGAAGTTCGACGCCGTCAGTATGTTCATCCTGACGACAGACCACGTCCAGATCCCCGGCTTCATACTGACCGGCGCGGTCATCGCCGGCGGGAGCAAGGCATCTATCAAGCTCTTCCACGATGTCCTGGATGCCAAGGGCTCAACCTACGACCAGCGGCACGACATCCAGGCCGAAAAGGCCGCCGATGCCGCGGAAGAGGCCCTGAAGAAGCTCTCCCCCAACGCGTCCAAAGCCGCCATTGCAAACGTCGAGAAGAAAGTCATCAAGTCCGCGCGGGACGCCCTCCGTGCGGCAGCGACCAGCGGCACAACCGCGGCCACGGTGGCGGCCAATCGCGCCGAGGCCGCCAAGCAGGCCATCACGAGGCTCGCCGCTGAGAGGGGGGTATGAACATGATCACCGCTTCCCGCGGGTGTTCCCGCGCGACACGCCTGCTCATCATCCTCCTCGCGACGTTCTCGCCGGACGCCCGAGCAGACCACCTCGTCGTAAGCCGCCATGCGCTCGTCAAAGACCATCCGAGCACCGATGGATCGAAGATCATCGCCGTGGAGGAAGGAGAAGAACTCCAGCTGGTGCCCGGGGCAATCCAGAGCAACGGCTATTACAAGGTGGACCTGGGCAACGGCACCGGCTGGATCTACCGCACCTTTGTGCGACGATTCCCGGGCGACCTTGAGGACTTCGCCACCCACGACACTGGTGTTGGCGTGCCTTCTGATTCCGAGGATCGCGATATCATCTTCGGTACCCCTACCTGCTCGGAAAGTGTGCAGATCCTGGACAACGACGGGTACACCGTCGGATACTCACCAACCACCAAGGGCCCGCTCTGGGTCTCGTACTCTCTTTTCGCGGTCGGCAACAAGAAGAGCCCAGAACGCGAGGACCTCTTCGCCGCCGACGCCCGCGTTGCCGACCCGGTACCGGCGAACGGCTTTGAGGGGACCGGCTACGACCGTGGGCACATGGCGCCCAGCGCCCCGGTCGGCCGCCGGTACGGCAAAGTCGCGCAGGACAAAACATTCCTCATGACCAACATGGTGCCGCAGGTGCCCGGCCTGAACCAGCGAGGGTGGGAGGCGGTGGAGAGCGTTATCTCCTCCAGCTACGCAGAAGACTTTGGCGAGGTCTGGGTGATCGCCGGGCCCATCTTTGAGGGAGACTGCCGGGTCATCAAGTGCGGGGCCCGCGTCCCCAGCGCCACCTTCATGGTCATCGTGGATATTGATGAATCGAACAACAACCTGCGCACCCTGTCTCTTGTCATGCCCCAGCGCAGAATCAACGAGGAACACCTCTCCGACTTCGTGACCACCATCGACGACATCGAGGCACGCACCGGGCTGGACCTTTTCCCAGACCTGCCGGACAACGTCGAGACCGCCGCAGAGGCCGCAGCGCCTGACGCGACTGTCTGGAACACAAGCCAGGTGCTCCACCCCAAGTTCGCCGGCACAGCCCGCGCGATCCACACAAAGGCATGCGGGTCTTGAACCGCTTGGCACAAGCGACGAAAGACTTCACACACCCAACCCGGCAGACCCGCTCCCTACACTCCACCGTGGGTCATCTGCCGCCCTCCTCATGAGCACTCCCGCCCCCGGACAAGCCCCCCACCGCCCGGTCGAAGCGTGGGCCGGCATCGCCATGATCGTGCTGACGCTCGCGGGATGGACAAGCATCCCGCTCTTCCTGAGGCACTTCGCAAAGCTCCACCTGGACCCGTGGGCGGTCAACGGCTGGCGCTACACCTTTTCCGCGCTCATGTGGCTGCCGGTGCTCGTGTGGCACTGGCGAAGGGGCACGACGCCCAAGGGCCTGTGGAAAGCGGCACTCTGGCCGAGCGCGTTCAACTCCCTGGCGCAGGTGTGCTTCGGCCTGGCGCCGTACTACATCGACCCGGGCCTGATGACATTCTCCCTGCGCTTGCAGGTCGTGTTCCTCATGTTCGGGGCCGCGGCGTTCTTCCCAAGCGAGCGGCGCGTTGTGCGCTCACCGCTGTTCATCGCAGGGATCGCGCTGCTGCTGGTGGGCACCATGCTCACGCTTTGGTTCAAGCCGGGCGGGCTGGGCGAAGCCAAAACCGAGTGGGGCGTGGTGCTGGCGGTATCCAGCGGCGTGCTCTACGCGGCGTACGCGCTGTGCGTACGCAAGTTCATGCACGGCATCCCGGCGCTCACCGCGTTCAGCGCCGTAAGCCAGTACACCGGCGCGGCACTGCTGTTGGCGATGCTCTGTGTTTCGAAGGACCATGGCGCCAGCATCCTGCAGCTCAACGCCGGGCTGCTCTTCCAGCTCGCGCTCTCGGCGATCATCGGGATCGGTATCGGGCACACGCTGTACTACGCGAGCATCCAGCGGCTGGGTCTGGCTGTATCCAGCGGCGTGGTGCAGCTGCAGCCCGTCACCGTGTCCATCGGGGCGATGCTCCTCTTCGGCGAGGCGCTGACCGGACTGCAATGGGTGACGGGCATGGGCGCCATCTGCGGCGCGGTGCTGATGCTGACCGCCCAGCAGGTCGTGGCAAGGCGCGTGTCACAGGAGATCAATTCGCAATCATCGTGCGTCCAGTGTGGGCACAACCGCGGGTCCATCCCGGGTGCGGAGACGGCCTGCCCAACCTGCGGTGCCGCGATGGTGTCGCCGTCATCATGACGTACTGTGGGGCGTGAGCGACGAACCATCCGCACCAGGTTGCCAGACCACACGCGACCCTGCGTGGGACGTGGTGCGTGGCGTGGGCGTGCTGTGCGTGATCGGAGCGCACAGCGTGGGACCGTACGTGTCACGTCCGTTACCGGGGCTCTTGTGGCCCATCTACGAGCCGGCGGCGGGGCTGTGGGAAGCCGATCCCGCACACGGGCCCGCGCCTGGCATAACGGACCTGGTGTTCTGGATTATCCGCGCGTTCACCGTGCCGATGTTCTTCTTCGTGGCCGGCCTCATGGGCCACCAGGCGCTCGAACGTCATGGGGCGCGGGAATTTATCAGGTCCCGCGCACGAAAGGTGGGGTCCGCGCTCTTCGCCGGTTTCTTCCTGGTCATGCCCGTGGTGTACGTCATCTGGGTGTGGGGCTGGGTGCGGTACGGTTACGCAGCGTGGGAGCACTTGCGCCACTTCCACTTTGGGCCCGCGGTGCAGCAGAACCTGCACGGATTCGGCCATCTCTGGTACCTGTGGTATCTGCTCCTGATGTGCGCGGCGGCGGCTGGCGTGTGGAGGGTGTTTGAGCAAAGAAAGAACAAGAATTCAGGGAGCGCGGCATTCACATTCGGCTCGGCGCTCCTTGCAGCGTGCGTGCTCGTGCCGCTGGGTACATTGTCGGAGACGGCGGTGCGTGTGTTCGAGAACGGCTACGTGCCGCGTGCGGGTTTCTTCCTGTTCCACGCTGTGTTCTTTGCCTGGGGAATGGCCTCATCGCGCGGCCTCCTGCGCCGGGACAGCGCGGCACGTGTTCTCTGGGTGCGCCTGGCCCCAATCACCTCGATGACGGGGTTTGTATGCGCTGTCTGGATGCTCGTTGTGCTGCACCCTGCGCTTCATATCCGGCAGAATGAGCCGCCGCCGGTCGAGCTGAGCTCGACGGACCAATGGAGGGTCGGCGTGCTCGCGGCGGTTTCGGGCGTGATGCTGGTGATGGGCGTGGTGGGGACGTGCCTTTCAGGGCGGGGCGGCCGATTGTCAGGACGGCTCGCCGGCCTCGGCCGGGCGAGCATGTGGGTCTACATCACGCACATGCCGTGGGTGGGGCTCGCGGCGGTGGCGATGTTTGGCCTGCGCATGCCCGGCGAGCTGAAGGCCGGGATCGCGTTTTTCTTCGCGCTCGCGATGGCACTGGTCACCCGCAGGATGTTCGCGCGGACGCGTGTGGGTGCGTGGCTAGGAGCGTCGGCGCTCTAGGGCCAGAGTTTTTCGTTGCCGATACCGATCAGAATATCAAGGATGCCGGTCAGCGACCAGCCGGCGATCAGCCCTGCGCAGATGGGTTCCTTGGTATCCACCCAGAGGTGATGGGCGAACGTGCCCTTCTTGTTGCGGTACAGGTGTTCCATGGACCAGAACAGCGCAGAGCCAAAGAACATAGCCATGGTGGATTCGGGCGGCAGCACGACACCAAGGCCAAGTGCGACGGGGGAAATGTGGAGCTTGTTCTTCGAGACGATGCGTGCCACTTCGAACACGATCGCGACAGCGCTGGCGATGCCCATTGCCCACCAGATCGAATCGTGGAAGTGCATGCCCTTCCCGCCCAGCACGCCGGTGATCACGTCCGACAGGCCCTTCCACTGCACGGCCGCCGTGAAGGAGAAGTCTCCCGACGTGAGCACCTCGCCCACGTTCTTGCCTTCTTCGTAACGGTTCAAGAAGAGCAGGAAGAAGAGGGGCGTGCTCGCGATTGCGCCGGCGAAGATACCGATGCAGTGGCCCATGATCTGCTGGCGCGGCTTTGCGCCCAGCATGTAGCCGGGCTTGATGTCCATCAGGAGGTTGGCGGCGTTGCTCGCCACTTCCGTGGTCATGGTTGCGGTCATGAGATTGACGGCGGGGTTAGGTGGGATACCCGGTGCGGCCATGCCCCTGTCGAGAAGGCCGAACGTCAGCTGCGTGATCTTCGACAGAGAACCGGTTGGCGTGATGCTCGTCAGGCCGGTCGCGTTTACGGCGATAAGCGTCAGGGCGCAGATGAGCACGATCGCCAGCGTCCCGAAAAGCCAAGGAACGCCGAACCACGCGTGCGCCATCCAGACGCCGACCGCGCCGACCACCGGAATGCCGGCGAACGACACCCACGCCGGCACCTCGATGTCCTTGAGCACGTCGGTCTCGGCGCTGCCCTTGCGGCCAAAGAAGCCCTTGAACGCACCGATGATGACCTGTGGCTTGGCGAAAAACGCCACCAGCGACGCCAGCACCACGATGCACACCCCGGGCCACAGCGGCCACTTCAGGAGGATGTCCCGCTGGTTGAAGACCGCGTCGCCCGCGGCGACCGAGCCTGTCTTGGGCGTGATGACCCCGTTGGCGATGTAGATGGGCACGAGCACAACCCAGGTGATGATCATCCCGACCAGCATGTTGGTGGCCGACCGGATACCCATCAGGCCGCCCGCGCCGACCATCGCCACTTCCAGGCCCGGCGCGATGCCGATCTGGCGGATATCGACGTTCGCCATCTTGATGTGCGCGGGGTGACCGCTCGTGAACAGCCCCGCAAGCTTGTACCACCAGTGGTCGATCTCCTCGCTGATCCAACGCGTCGTGTGGAGGCCCAGCAGCTTCGCCTGGATCGCGGTTTGGATCGCCTCGGCGCTGATGAGCTTGAGGAACGCCGCGAGGAGCCCCGCGACGACGAGCGCCTTGGCCTTGAAAAGCCCGACCTTGGCTTCCGACGTGTACAGGGTGTCGAGGACGACGCCGCAGGCAGCGCCTTCCGGGAACGGCATCTGCTCGTCGTTGATGAACCGGCGTTTCATCGGGAACGCCACGAGCACGCCCAGGATGGACAGCACGACGTTGAAGAGGAGCATCTGCCACCAGGGCATCAGCTTGTTCGTGACCATCATGTAGGCGGCCATGCCCGAGATGAGCGGCCCGGTCATGTAGCCTGCGCTGGTGGCGATGCTCTGCATCGCGTTGTTCTCAAGGATGGTCATGTCCTTCGCGCCGAGGGTGGACAGGACCTTGAACATCGCGAAGGCGAGGATGACGCTTGTCAGGCCCACGCCCAGCGTCCAGCCGGTTTTGGCCCCGATGTAGAGGTTGGTCGCGCTCAGGAGCCCGCCCAGGATGAACCCGGTCACCGCGGAACGCAGCGTGAGCTGCGCCATGTTGCCCCGGAAGACGTTGGCGAGCCACCAGCGATCCTTCTGCTCGCGCGACCACGTCCGGACTTGTTCTTCGGTGAGGGTGGGGATCGCCATGGCGGGGAGCGTAGGGGCGGAGGGCCGTGAGACCCGCCGCTCTCAACGTGATGGACGCAGCAACGGCGGTTAGAAGCAGCTGCCGCCCGAGAACAACCGCAGGAACGCGGCGATGTCTTCCACGTCAGGCCAGAGGCCGTCCATGTTGATATCGATGGGGTCGCACGCCGGGACAGCCTGCCAGCAGCAATCGCCGCCCATCATGGTGCAGAGAAAGTCATCGATGTCCTGCGTGTCGGGCGAAATACCGTCGTTGTTGTAGTCCAGGTCGCCGCAGACCCCTGGGACGTGGGCGATGTACGCCTGACGCTCTCCGGTAGTCAGCATCGCCATGCCGGTGATCCAACGCCCGTCCCCGGAGACCGCCGCGGCGTTCAGCAACTGCAGCCCTTGCACCTGCGTGACGCCCGCGTTGAGCAGTGCCGTGCGCAGCACGGTGGCACTCCCGTTGAGCGGCACGTAGCCGGCGGAGGTGAGTGGGCCAACGGCAAAGTCGCCCGTCACGATGGTGCCATCCCAGGAGATGTCCGTCGCGACCGAGCCCGGGGGCATGATCGTGACCCAGCCCGTCGACGCCGACCAGCGCGCGGTCTCGGATACGAGGTCGGCACCCCCCCACGACCCTGCAATGGGAACCTGCGCAAACCGCGTGGCGTTGTTCGCGCCGCGCCAGACTACGCCAGGCATGTTCTGCGTCACGCAGTCGTTCACGCTGCCCAGCACTGCGCCGTCCGGTGTCACCGCGCGACCAGCGGAGAAAAACCCTGTTGGCGTGCATCCGGTGTCGTGATAGATGCCGGCTGGGTAGGGAGCGTTGGACACCACCCCGAACGATTCGGACCAGAGCGCCTCGTCGCCCAGCACTGATGCTACTCCTGCGGCGGTGCCGGCGGCTGTCGCCCCGCGGACGTGGAAGTACCGGTTCTGCGTGTTGTTGGGCCCGATCACGGGGTTGGAGCCGACCGCCCAGTGGTACACCTGGAAGACCCGCGCATCGCATGTGGCACCGCCGCCGTCGCCCACGACGTGCAGGCCATCGGCCGACACGTACGCGCTAAACGCGCTGCAAGGCCCGCCGGGCACCGTCATGATGGGCATGGTCTGGTACCCAACCCCACGCTCCCACCTCCACACTCCGTTCGTGCCCGTGAGCCCGACTACCACCGCACCGTTTTCACTGACGTCCGTCACGCGGTAAGCCGCGGTGGTCGTCGGCGTGCCAATAAGATGGAACTCGGGCTGAGCGCGGAGCATGGACGCACCCAGCGATGCGAAAATCGCGGCGGCGATGAACTGTGTCTGGCTCATGGTGGCACTCCAAAGAAATCTGTGGGCGAGTGGTACAGGGTCACCTGAACGGGAACAACACTTCGAATCAAGGGATCGCTATGAACGGCAGCGAGTGACAAGACTGACAACCAAGCAGGCTCTGAAAGTCCTGCATCAGAGCCGGATTGTTCGACCCATAAATCAGGTGGGTTCCCTTGGGCTCCCAAAAATTCACTTCCACCGTCGCCGCCCCACAAAGGACGGCCTCCGTTCGCGGGCTGTTCGGATCGCCCGCGCGCTCGCTACCATCGCCGCCTCGTTTTCCGCACTCCGCCGCAGGAACCGCCCATGCCCGACGGCTTCTCCAAGTATCAGTCCTTCTACGCCCGGCCGCCCGCGATTGTCGTCGAGTGGCACGACGACCGCACGGACGCTGTGGGCTGGCTCTGTATCGATTCGCTCACCGGCGGAGCGGCCGGGGGCGGGACGCGCATGCGCGCGGGCGGCACCCGTGAGGAGGCCATCTTCCTCGCGAAGACCATGGGTGTGAAGTTCCGGGCGTGCGGGCCGCGCATCGGCGGCGGCAAGAGTGTCATCCGCTTCAACGCGGCGAGCCCGAAAGACATCAAGCACGGCGTCCTTGAACGCTGGTACCGGCACATCGGGCCTTACCTCAAGTCCTGCTATGGCACCGGCGGTGACGTCGGCGTGGACGAGGTGGATGAGGCAACAGCGATCACGAGCCGTGTGCTGGGGCTGAAGCATGTGCAGGAGGGCATCGCGCGCGGCCACACGTGGACGGACGACAACCCGGCGGACCGCGAGGGCCCTGAGCCCAAGATCGATCGCTTGAAGCACGGCGTCGAAGCTCTTGTGAAGCTCGACGACCTGCCAGGACCACGGTCGGGGGGCGCATGGATGGTCGCCGATGTTGTCACGGGGCTTGGCGTGGCGCGCAGCGTGGAGGCGTTTTACCGGGTGCGGGGGCGCTCGTTGAAGGGCCAGCGGGTCATCATTGAGGGCTTCGGCGCCGTCGGTGCGTTTGCGGCGTACTACCTTGGCAAGAGCGGCGCGGTGACGATCGCCGCCAGCACGCGTAACGCGGACGGCACCATCCGCGTGGTGCTGAACAAGAACGGGCTGGACGTGCACCGGCTGATCGCGGCCCGCGACGGGACGAACCTGCCCGCGTCCTTTGAGCATGGGGGATCGCAGGCCATCGACACAGCCAGCGGCGACGAGCTGCTCTCGATGCAGGCGGACGTGTACATTCCCGCCGCGGCCAGCCACACCACGACGGCCGCCCGCCTCTCGCTGCTGCGTCAGCGTGGGATCAAGGTCATCTCGTGCGGGGCGAACAACGCCTTTGCGTACGACGCGCGGAAGCAGCGTGTGGAAGACTGGGTGGGCGACATGCTCACGCTCCAGCGCGACGCCGATACCCACTTTGCGATCATCCCCGACTTCATCGCCAATTGCGGGATGGCCCGCGTGTTCAACTACCTGATGTCGGCGGGCAGCAAAGCGGATGCCGGCGCGATCCTGCGGGACGCGGGCGATCTCATCGATCAGCGCGTGCAGGAAATGCTCGCGGGCCACACGGGCGACCACGGGCTGCTCAACCGCTCGTACGAGGTCTTCGTGCCCTGATCACGTTGCTGCGGTTGGCACGTGTCTTTGCCTACTTCTTGACGGGCAGAGATCCAACGTCGCCCTCGCTCTCCACGCGTGCCGTGCTTGGTCTGGCGGGTGCGATGAATTGGGCAACGACCGGCCCGCTGGACCCGATTGCGGCATGTCGCGTGGGCAACGCCGGCACGGCGGCATCCCCTTGCCGCAGCACGACGGTGCGGGCCTTGGCGGCGAGGTCCACCGCGACGTCGTCCACCACGCGGTCAAGGTCTGCCACGCCACGGATTGTCGTTGAGCCAAGCACCGCCTTCACGCGCTCGCGGGTCACGGGCTGCACTTCGATCGTGATCCAATCCGCTGGCACGGGCGCGGTGAATGCCGGCAGCGAAAACTCCAGGTCCCCCTGGCGCGCGCCCCCAGTGGTGGTCAGCAGGAGCGGGCGCTTGGGTGAACCATCGAGGTGCACGGCGGCGTCGCGCAGGATTGGTGAGTTGCCCTCCCACCATGCGCCTCGGGCGTCGGTGCATGCGTCCAGCGTGCCGGCGGGCGTGCGGGGCTCAAGCGATGTGATGTCTGCGCCGATCTGCGCGGTCATTTGTGTGTCGTAGGTCTGTTCCGTCGCGCCGGCGTCGATGACCTCTTCCGCTGCACGGACGCCCAGGATGTGCGACATCACATCGTCGCAGGTGAAGGCAGACCGCTTCTCCGACACCAGTGCCACCATCGAGTGCCCGTACCACGTCGCGGCCTCGTGCCAGGTGAGCACCGCGTACGACACGTGGGCCGCGAGCGCGGCGTCGTTGTCCGGGGTTTCGGGCACGAGCACGCGGACACGCGCGCCTTCAAAGTCAAACACCAACGGCTGAGGGCCCGGCGTGCCGTTCCGGGCCGCTTTCGTCCGCGCGTCCTGGATGCTCGCGAAGGCGTACCAGGTCCAGTCCGCCGCGTTACGCAGGTGCACAATGTCCACGAACCCTGCTCGCTCTGTGTAGAGGATTCCCCGCTCACCCTCGCTCTCGAATGGACGATCGGCCCAGCCCGAGTAGTGGTGCTCTCCCAGGTCGCCCGCGTCGGCGGCGTGGAACAGGCTCGTCACGCCCGGGAACGGCAGTGCGCCAAACCGCGTATGGGGCTGCGGGCGCTCGTGCGAGGCGCATGAGGCCACCGCAAGCGACAACATCGCCGCGCCGACAAGTCGGCACATGCTCGCCCTCAGCAACCGGATTGCCCCTTGTGCTTTCAAATCACCTCCCCGAACCGACCAATAGTCTACATCCGTACACCTGTGACGCAACCACCTTTGTGGTCGATCCACGCAGGAACACTGCTTTGATGCCCGGTAATGCTCAATGGTGCATGCACCGCACGTCCGGTAGCAACTCACCTGCCGTTCATGTACACCGTGAAAGGCTGCTGACCTTCGACGATGCGGATGTCCGTGCGTTGCTCCCTGTTCTGCACGCGGACAGTCCTGTGCGTGCCGTCCGGGAGTGTCACCACCACGTCGAACGGATCAGAACTTGAAAAGTGCGTGCTCGCCCCTGCGGGCAGCGATAGCCCGCCAGCGCCGCCCTGAAACTGTGCGTGCGCGCCGATCTCTGTGGATGTGTCGTTGCGCAGGTCCATCGCGTAGTCACGCCACGCGCCACACCCCAGCATGAGTGACAGAACACACACGCCAGGGGCAATTGATCTGCGTGAAGGGCGCGCGGCGATATCGAAAGGAGTCGACATGAGAGCTCCCGAAAGTCAAACGGACAACAAGAACTCAGGGTTCCGGCAGGAGACGTGTCACTTCTCCTGCACCGTTGTTCCATACCTGGTCCCCTCCGGGACCGGCACAGGCACATTGACCGTTGTGCCGAACGTGCCCGCCGTCCGCTGGGAAGAATCCACCGCTACAAACGCGGTGAACGCCGACATGAGGCTGTAATCCAATGCCGTCTGGCGTGTCTCCGCGGCGAGCACCGGTCGGTCGCTGACGACGGCGGCTTCGGCGAGTTCCGTCAGCTTCGCCCGTGCCCAGACCTTGGGGATGGCCTTACGGGCGAGCGCGGTCTCCGCGCGGACGGCCTGTGCGATCATGCTGACCTCCTGCCCGCCGCAGCGGCCCTTGACCGTCAGACTTGTCGGCGCGGAACCCTTGTAGCGCCCCACGACGACGACGGGCCTGCCCACAAAAACGTCGGGGATCCGGCATGGGAAGACATCGCAGACCGAAGATTCGCCTTCGCTCGTGCCGGTCTGGATGGTGACGTGCGTCATCGCGGGGTGGCTGATGCGGTCAAAGTATTGATCCATCACCTCTCCCGAGGAGTCGTTGAAGGAGAGGTAGGCCGCGGCCCCGCGGCCCATCCGGGCCATCGAGTCCATCAGCGCGCGGTTGGGGCCGCTGCCCACACCGAACGAGAACACCCGCGAGGCCCCGAGCCCGGCGTACAGGTTTCGCAGCACGTCGTCCTCGTTGCCGATGAAGCCGTCGGTGAGGAAGGCGACGTAGCGTGGGCGCAGGTCGTCCGACGGGAACCCGAGCGCGGCCTTGATGCCCTCGACCATGTATGTGCCGCCCTCGCTCTGGAGGCGTGCGAGGTACTCGCGCGCAGCGCGTATGTTCTGCGGGCTGGCGTCGAGCGTGCGCGCGCCGAGCTGGCTCGCGTTGTTCGAGAAGTTGATGAGCTGGAACGTGTCGCCGGGCTGCATGCGGGCCAGGCCCCGCTCGATCGCTTCCTTGGCCTGTTCGATCGGCCGCCCATTCATGCTGCCCGAACAGTCCAGCACGAAGACCATTTCGACCGGCCCGCGCGGCACGCTCTTGAGGCTCGCGGGCGGCACCAGCAGCAGGTTGAAGTAGCCCGTCGTCGGGTCACGCTCATCGGCCTGCGTGAGCAGCGCGGACTGCAGGCGGTCGCCCGCGACATGCACGCGGAGGACAAAGTCCTTGTTCGGCACGGAATCGTTGCGGCTCAGCGTGACGTGCGCGCCGGTCACGCCCTGCAGCCGCGTTTCGACGGCGTGGTTCACGCTCTCCACGCGGGCGATGGGCAGCCCAGCGTCGATATCGACCGTGAGGCTGATGTCGTGCCCGCTGCGCTCGTTGGGCCGGAGGTACTGCACCTCGGTGCTCTGACCGCTTGCTCCGGCGTTGCCGCGGCCCACGGCCCCCACGCCGTCGCTTGTCCCCGGGGGGTTGAACCGCGGACCGACGACCATCGGGAAGACAAACTCGAACGCGCCGTCGGAATATGTCAGGGGGCCAAAGTACGTGACGGCGACGTCGATGGACTTGCCGGGCTCGATATTGGCGACCTTCTGCGTGAAGATGTTGGCGCGCTCCTGGGTCAAAAGGCTTGCGACGTAGCCCTGGTTCCTGGCCTCGGTGTAAATTTGCTCTGCCTCCGCCCGGTCGCGGATGATGCCGCGGATGTGGCGGTCGCCGATGGTCATGACGAACTCACTGACGGCGGCGTTTTCCGGGAGCGGGAAGGCGTAGACCGCCTCGATCTTGCTGGAGTAGGGGTTGTGGAATGTCTGGGTGACCTCTACGCCCGAAAGGTGACCGACGATGGAGGCCTTGACGTCGGTGTGCTCGAGCGGAACAGCGACCTGCTTCTGCTGCGGATCGAGTTCGACTGGGAGCGTGGTGTAAAGCGTGCCGGTGCCTGGGGTGTCGTCATCAGGGGCGGGCGGCGCGGGTGGCTTGGTGATGATCCAGACCTCGGTGTTGGCGGCGGAGAGAGCGTCCTTGGCCCAGGATGGTGCGGGGGTGGTGGAGATAACGCGGCGGGAGTCGCGCGCGACGAACCTGTTGCCGGTGAGGAGCGGGATGTCGCCCAGCATGGGCACGGAGGGTGGAGTGGTTGTGGTGGTGGGCGCGGGAGTGTTCGTGGGATTGACCGGACGCGGGGCCGGATCGAATGCTGCTGAGGGTTGATTGAGGTTTGGCTCTAGGTCAAGTGTCAGTCCGTCGTTGTTGTAGTCGGTGCTGCCTTTCTCTTGGTCGATGCCGAACTTGCTCCATAGGACGCCACCCTCGGGTTTCGAAGACGGCGGGGTGGATGCAGCACCCTGCCCTGCAGCGGCCAGCCCTTTGCCGAGGTCCAGGTCGTAGGACCGCGAGTAGTCGTTGTATGTTGTGGTGGAGTTCGATGGCGTTGTTGAAGGTGACGCCGGGACGGGAGCGTTCGCCATACCGCCCAAGCCGATCGCGACACGCTGACTGCTCCGCGCGTTGCCCGCGCACGCCGCGAACCACGTTGCGCCGCACGCGAGCAGTGCGAGCGAGCACAGAATGACGATCTGCCTGGTCTTCACGCGTCACTTCCTTTCGATGGTCCCATTATCGTGTGCGCTGTCGCGCATAATGGTGTCTTCTTGAACAAGCGTCCACAAGGCTGTGGCGGCGATCCTCTCCGCATCCGCACCAGCCGCAGTGGTGAGCGTGAGGGTGCACGTGGGTGTTGCCGATGAACTCATCAGGTGGATGCGGGCCACACGGACACTTCCGCGAGGCAATTGGTCAGGTGGGAGCGTGGATAGTGCTCCGATGATGACGCGCTCGCTCTGGATGGCACGCTCGTCGTAGTAGGGCGCAGCATGGAATGGGCCGACATCTCCCCCTTCCACGCCAACCACCTTCACGGGGCCGTCGTCTGTTGCGGAAAAGTCAACCTGGTACGCCGCGAGCGGGGACTGGCCGGAGTCGATGAATATGTCCACCGCCACAAACCGCGCACGCATCGACGCGGGCTGCACCCGGGTCGTCGTTGCGTACCTGGTGCCGACTTGGGCGTGCGGGCGTGAAGATGTTCCGCACAGCTCGCGGCGGAGCGGCGCAAGGGCGAGCATGAGTGCGATCGCCGCCACGAGGCCCAAGAACCTCATGCTCCACCACCCTTCCCGGTCCTGATGCTCACCGCGAGCATCGCAACAACGTCCACGTCGCGTG
The DNA here is from genome assembly GCA_937858155.1 of uncultured Phycisphaerales bacterium. Lineage (GTDB taxonomy): Bacteria > Planctomycetota > Phycisphaerae > Phycisphaerales > UBA1924 > BJHL01. The sequence continues at coordinate 14,635 of CALLYM010000240.1, forward strand.
AGTCCACGACTCCGTCGGCGTTCTGGTCGTCGCCCGGCTGGACGACCGAGCGCTGCACGCGTTGAGCCAGCGCGAGCGCATCGCGCATGTCGACGGATCCGTCGCGGTTCAGGTCGCCTGGCACCACGGCGTGGGGGAGCGCCCCGGCCGTACGCCCACCCTTTTCAAACTCCCCAGACTCCAGCCCGGACGCGAACGCCGGCGGGTGCTGGACGCCCAATCGGCTCGTGTTGCTCGGCCACGCCACCCATACCGCCAGCGCCAGCCCTGCTGCGGCCGCGAGCGGTGCGGCGAGGAGGATCCGCCGCTGGAACGCTCGGCGGGCCGCGATGCGGCGGGCATGGGTGAGGATGGCGTCCTGAACATGCGCCGGAATGGGTGCCCGCGCGTGCAACGCCCGCAGACGCTGGGCAACGTCGTCCGAGACCGGGGGTATGTCGTCGAAATTGGGCACCGTGGGTGGAATGCGCGTCGGTGGGGTGCGGTTCATGAGATTCCTTGGAATTGGATGGTTTGTTGGAAGTGCGTAATCCCGACCAAAGCCCGGCAGCCCCGTGGCGTTCAGGTCTCCATGGTCTTCAGAGCGTGATGGAGGCGTGACTTCACCGTTCCCTCGGGGATGCCCAGCGCAATCGAGACTTCCTCGACGCTCATCTCTTCCACCACCCGCAGCAGCACTACCTCCCGCTGGTCATCAGGCAAGCGGGCAAGGCGATGGCGAAGGTCGTCAGTGTCCACCGGCTGAACATCCGCGACGGCGGGGCCAGCTCTGTCCAAATCGGCTTCACCCCCCACAAGCCTCAGCCCGCGTTCCTTGCGTCGGCGCTCGGCGACGATGTTCCTGATGACCGGGTAGAGCCACGTTGAGAGCTTGGCCGTCATCCGCAGCCGCGGGGCATGATTGACCAGGCGTGTGAATGCCTCCTGGAATGCGTCCATCGCCTCGCTCTCGTCCCGCGCGAACCGTCGTGCGGTACGGGCGGCGAAGTCTTTGTGACGCTCATAGATCGCCTCGAACGCGCGCACCTCTCCGCGCAGATACGTGGCGATCAAGTCAGTGTCGGTGCGGGGATCGGTGGGCGGCGGGGACACGCCCATAGGCTAGCGGAAGACGGAGGTCGGTGCGCCGCCGCCCGACCGTCACGTACCCGCTTCGTCCTGCGCGGGCGTGAATTCCGCCTGCTCCATAACGTACAGCCCCACGAGCCAGCTCTTGACGACGTAGGGCTTCACGCTGAACTTTCCGGTCACGCGCCCGCTGACGGCATACCGCGCGTCGCCGGTGATTGCCTTCGAGAGCTGCACCTCCACGGCGTCGTAGGGCGTGGGAGGAACGCCGATGCAGCACCCGTCCCACATGTTGAGCATCGCGAGAAGTTCCTTGGGCTGGGTGGTCATGAGCGGGAACGAGACGTAACCATCCAGCCGCACGTACTTGTCCTGCAGGATGGCGACAACCTCGGGAATCCGCAGGGAGTTGTTGGTGGGATCAAACACCGCCTCCGCGCTCACCAGCGCGTCCCACGGGACGATGTACGGACTCGCCTGAGTTCCTTCACCCTTGATCACAATGTCGCCAAAGGCGACGCCGTCCTCCGTGCGTGTCACCATTGCAGCGCCCATGACGTCGTACTCGCCGATTTTCGCGGGGGTAAGGGTCGGGGGCACCAGCGGTGGCAATGGCTTTGTGCCCTTGACAGCGGAAGGTGCACCCGCCGCCGGGACAATCGCTGCAGGCTTGGGAACATGGACAGTTGGAGAGGATGCAGAACCTCGGGAGGACGCTGCCGGAGATAACGGAGCACTCGCGTGCGCCGCGGATGCCGATGAGCTGGGAGGAGTGACGGCAGGAAGGGCATCGGGCGACGCACCCTCTGGACTCGCCTTGGCGGCCTCTGGTGACGCGGCACGGTCCAGGCCCTTCACCTGCGCCGCCGAAGCCTGCTCACTGGGTTGCACCTCCCGAGCGGCGTGGCGCTGGCGCAGCGCCGAGACACCAAAGAGGGCGGCGGTAAGCAGAGCGAGGAGCAGCAGTACGGTCCAGAACCAACGCATAAGAAATCCTAAGGGACAAAGGGCTGCCGCACGCCAGACCCAGGAAACCAGGCTCAGGCCGCGGCTCGAAGGCTCTTGGCGACGCTCACGCGGTACGCAACCATGGCGGGGATGATGCCCGCCAGGCAGGCGAGCGCCACCGTGACAAGCACCACGGCGAGCATGATCTGTGGTGAAAAGGCGGGCTCGATGATGAGACCCAGACGTTCCCGCAGGATGCCGCGCGCGGCGAACGCCCCGCCGAAGGCGAGCACCACGCCCCCCACCGCCCCGCACAGCCCGATCAGGGCGGACTCGGTGAGCACGAGTGAAAAAATACGCCCCGCGCTCGCACCCAGCACGCGCATCACCGCGATCTGACGCCTCCGCTGCTCCATGCTGTTGTAGAGCGCCAGCATGATCGAGACCGCGCTCGCGACCATGACAACCCCCGCGACCACCAGGAACAACCGGTTGATGTTGTCCACGATACGGAAAAGCGTCGCGACCTCCTGCGTCGGCTGCGCCACCGTCAGTGAGCCGTCTTTCCGCAGCATGTCGAACACCTGCGGCAGGTTTGCCGGTGCATTGCTTTCACCCCGCCCCTCCAGGCGCAGGTACACCCCCGTGATCTTGCGGTCTACGGGCGTCAGGTCCATAGCGGTCGTCTGTTCCACCGCGCCCGGCTTGTCGAATACGCCCTCGCGTTCGCGCCGATCATGAGCATGAAGTATCCAGGACGAGTTGAGCGTCGTGAAGATCGCGCGGTCGTGCGGGCTGTAGGTCGGAGACAGAATACCGACGACCCTGCACCCAAACTCACGATGCAGGTGGGCAGCGCTCTCCTCTCCCTCCTGTCCTTCCACATGGTGCTCTTGCTCATGGCCCTCTTCCTTTGAAGACGGCACCGCCTCGCCCGCACGCACCACATCCCCGCGGACCGCCCCCGCATGCTTCGGAAAACCATGCGTCAGAAAAACCGTGTCCCCCACGTGCAGACCCGACGTGCTCGCCGCCGACGCCCCCACGACCACCTCAAAGTCATTCTCGAAGAATCGCCCCTCCTGCAGCCTCCAGGCTTCGTTGATCACGGGCCTAAACCGGGAGAACATTTCCGGGGTGGTCGCAACAACCGGCATGCCGCGGAACGAATCCCCGATGGCCGTCGGCACCGCGTATGCCCACGGGGCCTGCGTTTGCAACTGCTCGTACCTATCCCAGGGAATCGGGCGGCGTGGCGGGTTCGCGTAGAACACCGAGTTCAGCACAGCCACCAGCGGGCTGGCGTCCCCGGACACCAGCAGGTGCATGTCCCCGCTGCCGCGATCGAACGCGCGCTGCCCGCTGTTCCTCATGGTGAGCAGCACGAGGATGAGCGCCACCGCCACACCCACCGTCAGGATGGTCGTCAGCGTGGAGAACAGCCGCACGCGCAGCGAACGGAGGATGATGGTGAAGTCGGTCATCGGGATTCACCACATGAGAGCACAGGCAGGAACGTGTCATGCAGACGGATCAGGACTCACACCCTTCCTTCCTACCCTGCTTGCTCTCTGCGCTCTCCGTGGTGAGGCTTTCTTTTCGCTCAAAGCGGCCCGCAAAGGACGGGTCGTGGCTCACGCACAGCAGCGCCGCGCCCTTCTCGCGGCACACAGACTGGATAAGGTCCATCGCCCCCTGCGCGTTGGCCGGGTCCAGGCTTGCTGTCGGCTCATCGGCGAGCACTAGCGCCGGGTTACACACCATCGCGCGGGCGACCGCAACGCGCTGCTGCTGCCCCACGCTCATCTCGTCCACGGGCGCATCGATCCTCCGCACTCCCAGTCGCTCGAGCATGGCCAGAGCCTTCGGCCGGTGCTCACGCTCGGCCACGCCGGCAAAGAGCAGCGCAACCATCACATTCTCCAGGGCGCTGAACCCTGTGAGCAGGTTAAAGGTCTGGAAGATCATGCCCACACGCTGCCCACGGAACGCGTCGCGCGATGCGCCGCGCAGGGTGTGGATGTTCTGACCCTCGATGAGCACTGTGCCCGAGGCGGGATCCAACAGCCCCGCGATGAGGTTGAGCAGCGTGCTCTTCCCGGCGCCCGAGGGCGAAACCATCAACGCCTGCTCCCCCGCCTCCATGTGGAGTGAGGGAAGGCTCAACTGCCACGGAGCATCTTCCACTCCCGGCCGCGTGGCATATCGGAAGGTCAGCTTGTCAATGGCGAGTGCCGGCACGCCTCCAGCGTACGCGCATAGTTGAGAATGGATTCTCAGGGCGGGGATGCGGGCCAAGCCCGCCTGCTTCGCACCCACTCCAAATAGAACAAGGGCGCGCCGCTGGCACGCCCTTGCCGGATCACGAACACTTGTGGCCCGATGTCACACCGAGCCCACGGCGCTGCTCAGCCCTTGCCGACGAGCGTCTTGGGAATACCCAGGACCTTGTCTTTTTTGGGATCAAACTTCTTGTCCACCTGCATCTTGGCGATGCGCTCGGTGCGGGTGAGCACGCTGCGCTTGCCGGCGAGGTTGGCGGAGACTTTCAGGCTGCGATCCAGGCTCATGGCTATTCCTTGTTACTTCATCTTGACCCACTGGGGCATCCGGAAGTCCGAAGGCCCGCCCCACGCCTTGCCCAGCCGCGCCACCGCGTCCTGGACCTTCCGTGCCTGCTCACCTCGACCCCCGGCGTATTGATCCGCCGTGAGGCCCGGCCAGGCGATCAGCCTGTAGCGCAGGGAGCGATTATTGGCGGGGTTGGCCTTGGCGTCCAGCGGCACGGCGAACGCATCCTGCCCGCTGGCCGTGAGATAGATCACCGCCTTGACGGCATCGTCCCGTTGCAACGTCGCCAGTTCCAGATAATTAAGCCCGGATGTGCGGTATTCGGCCGCGTCCCAGCCCCGCGCGGTCATCGTGCCACCAGGCTTGAGTGCACCCGCCAGCTGTTCAAACGTCAGAATCGGCTTGAGGCCGGCCACATCCTGCGTCGCCGGGGGCTTCGTGACCGGCGGGACCTGGTTCGTCGCCTGCTGGGCGTTCGACACGCTCTGCTGGGAGCCGCCCGTACCCGGCTCAGAAATCTTGGGGGCCCCACCTCTCACAAACTCGGCCATCTGATCTTTGCCTGCCTGGTTGCCCAGCTTGTAGGCAGTGAACCAGGTCCCCAGAAGCAGTGCCGCCACGGCGCAGGCGATGACGTAGGCGAGCACAGTGGGTATGCGCAATGCCCTGCCACCCGAGGCTTCTGTCCAGAAGTTGGACCGTGGTGCCGGCGCACTGACGAGGCCCGGCTCCCGCGCGGGAGTCAGAGCAGAGGGTGGTGCGCGCTGCGGCAACGGCTGTGGGGCCGGCTGCTGCACCGGCTGTGGCATGGGCTTGAGTTCCACGCGCACCACGGGCTTTTGGACAGCCGGTGCGCCTACAGCCGTGACGCCACCCACGCTCGCCGCGTTGGCTTCCGCCACGGCCTTCTCGCCACCGTTGGCGTGCGCAAGCTCTGGTTCTCGCGTCGAGCCCACGCGCGGCAAACCGATGCCTTGCCCGGCGCTCCGCCCGAGCAGGTCAAACAACGGGGGGGTCCTGCGTCCTGCCATGCGCAGATCGTACCGACCAACCTACCGGCACGCGCTGCGAAGCGAGCGTTTTTTCCGGCTCAAGGCACAGTTTTCGCACAGAGAGGGCCGGTTGGGAGCGTCTCATTTCCCAAACCACTTCCCCCTCGAGTTCCCGCCCTTGAGGCCGCCGCTCGCCCGCCTGGCGCCGCTCTACACTCAGCCTACATGGCGATCCGACCCGACGAAGTCCTCCTCCTCAAGCCCCCCGCGATGTCCCGCGCCGAGGCTGTCTACATCCCCGAGATCGTGAAGGGCTTTGGCACCACGATGCGCCACTTCTTCACCTCCTTCGGCCAGGGCAAGACCAGCCGCGCGATGCAGTACCCCGAGGTCCGGCGCGAGGACCTGCCCGTGGAGGAGGGTGGCCTTGAACGGAAGAACTTCCGCGGCGTGCACCGCCTGAACCGCGACGGTCAGGGTCGCGTGAAGTGTGTGGCGTGCATGATGTGCCCGACGATCTGCCCGGCGCGGTGCATCCACATCACGGCGGGCGAAAGCCCCTGGGACGACCGCGAGAAGTACCCGGTGAAGTTCGAGATCGACGAGCTGCGGTGCATCTACTGCGGCATGTGCGAGGAAGCGTGCCCGGTCGACGCGATCGAGTTGACACCCGTCTATGACATTGTCGGGATGAGCCGCCAGGAGATGGTGTTCGACAAGAACAAGCTCCTCAGCATCTACGACACGACGATCGGTCAGAAGCCGATGTAAACGGACTGTCGCGGGGTGTGACGACGGCACCACGGTTGGCTGTTGCCCCGCCCTTTCAACCCCAGCAATGTGCATCCAACCTGGGTGTTTCTTGTCCACGTATGGCCCGCGGTACGCATGCGATGTTGCGGGTGAGGCACAGCGCGGTCCCTGTCGGGTACGGGGTGCGTGGTGAGACCCGCAACTGGGAGCACGTTCCGTGAAACAATGCGCGCCTCTTGCTGGTCTGCTGGGGATCCTCGCCGCTACAGGGAGCGCTCACGCGCAGGCGGCGTACTTTGACCAGCCCACGGACACCGTCCAACTGACCGGGAACACGGTCCTGGGGCAGGTTTCCACGATCGAGGCGTACGTGTTCGCCACAGTGCAGACTCTGGGCGATGAGGGCAGGCTGTACGCGGAGCAGAACGACGCCCTGGAAGACAAGTGGCTGGTCGCCAACGGCACGACCACCTCGGGCGGGCACTGGAACAATGGGTGCGACGCGTCCCGCGCCGAGGCGGGCCCGATTTCCCTCGCCGCGTGGCACCACGTGGCGTTCATGCGGGACACGAGCACGTACAACCTGTATGTGGATGGAGTCCGCGTGGACCAGCGCCCCGCGACCTGTGCCGGCTTCAACAGCAGCGGCAGCCGGATGAGCATCGGCGCGTTCCGGTACATCTTCGCGAACACGCTGCACGAGTCCTTCATCGGGTACGTGGATTGGCTGCGGGTTTCGTCGACCGCGCGGTACCCGGTGGGCGGTTTTGTCGCACCCACCGCCGAACCATCGCTGGATGCGAGCACGCTTGTGCTCATGACGTTCAACGATGCGCCGGGCACGACCAACCCCGCGTTCCAAGGCACGGGTGTCACCGCCGCGGTCGTCGCGGCGGGCTTCTCTGGCGCAACGTCGCCGCAGTTTGGTGCAAGCCCGTGCGATTCCATCGACTTCAATCAGGATGGCCTCTTCCCCGACACCGCCGACATTGAAGACTTCCTCAGTGTGTTCGCCGGCGGCGCCTGCTCCACAGCTCCGGTCCCCGGGTGCGGTGACATTGACTTCAACAACGACGGGCTCTTCCCTGACACCACGGACATCGACTCCCTGCTCAGCGTGTTCTCGGGCGGCCCTTGCGTTTAGAGGTATGCCGCGCCCTTGACACACCGGATAGCATGGCCGCGATGCTGGAACCTACCCGACGGATTCTGCTGCTTGCGGCGTGCTGCGCACTTGCCCACGCCGCGATTGGCCAGGTCTTCAACTTCACGACCCGCAACGGCAGCGCGTTCTACCAGGCCGGCTTCTTCCCGCCGGTTTCGTCGAGCCCTTCGTGGAACACCCTTGCCGTCACGCACTACGACAACCCTATAGACCTTGGCTATGCCTCTGCCCGATTCCGCCTCGACGCCGAGCCCTCGCCCACCTCCATCCGGTTGCACGTCTTGGGCAGCGCAGGGCGTTCTGTGATTTCACCTTCCGTTCCGCAGGCATATACCAACGGCACCGACACGTGGCGCTTCACGCTGTCCCAGCCGGCGTGCTTCTCGCTGCAAGGATCACTGGTGAGTGCCGCCACCGTGACCACCGCCCCACTTCCCTCCGTGTTCTACAACTTGGGCGTCAATCAGCCGGGCATCATTTCGCTCTCGAACGGCCCCTTCTACTCGACACTGACAGGCTCGGTGCAGGGCACACAGGCCGCCACCGTCAACTACACCGGCACACTCAGCGCGGGGACGTACTACTTCAACGCGGGGCAGTCAGTCTCGTGCAATGGCGTGTTCACGGCGGGCGCCGAGGCGGACCTCACCCTGACCATCGGCCCACCCGCGCAAAGCGGGACTGTCGTGGACGCTTCCACCTGCCAGGGCGCGGATGCTTCCTTTACGGTGTCTGTCACGGGGAGCACGACGGGGTACCAGTGGCAGTGCTCAAGCACGCCATCCGCGGGTTTCTTTCAAAACATCGGGGAGGGAATCCTCCCAGGATTCACGGGCAGCGCATCCGCAGCTTCGGGCACAGCCACGCCCACGCTCACGATCCACGCCGCCGATATAGCGGCCGGACGCCGGTACCGCTGCGTCGTCTCCAACTTCTGCGGGACGCTTGATTCGAACCCGGCCACACTGCTTGTGCTGCCGCCCACCGACCCATCGTGCGGAGGGGTGGTCTGCGACTCCATTGACTTCAACCAGGATGGCCTGTTCCCTGATACCGCCGACATCGACGACTTTCTTAGTGTCTTCAGCGGCGGCGCGTGTTCGACGGACCCGATGCCAGGCTGCCACGACATCGACTTCAACAACGATGGGCTGTTTCCGGACACGCTGGACTTTGATTCATTGCTCAGCGTGTTCAGCGGTGGCGCTTGTCTGTAAATGGGTCATTCTTTGACTTTTCGAGGATTTTCGGCTTCATCGTGTCCCCGATGGCCTTCGGGCGTCGCGTGATTCCGTGCACCATTCACGGAGACCGCCATGCCCACACGGACCGCTGTTGTTCCCGCCATTGCACTTCTCAGTCTCGCATCCGGCCTTGCACTGGCCGGCCCGATAAACCCGCCGCCCGGCCCGGTGACCAGCACGAACAAGACGCTGGCCGAGGTCGAGCCCCGCACCGCGATCAACGCGGTCAACACGCCGGGCGACGCCGACAGCGTGTTCCGCATCACCCAGCCGGGTTCGTACTACCTGACCGGGAACCTCTCGGGCGTGAGCGGCAAGAGCGGCATCGAGATCGCCGCGTCCGGCGTGACAATCGACCTGGGCGGATTCATGCTGACGGGGGTTTCGGGCGCGCCCAACGCGGTGGTCGTGAGCGGCGCTGGCCTGCACGACATTGCAATATTCAATGGCGTCGCCAGCGCTTGGGACCTTTCGGCGATTGATACGTTCAGCGCGACCCACTGCCGGGTCGAGGCATTCCGCGGCTCAACCAATGGGGGCGCGGCGGTCCGCGTCGGCGCGCAGTCGCTGGTGCGGGGCTGCACGGCGACACTGAACGCGAGCGCCGGAATCAGCACGCAGGCGAGTTGTGTCGTGGAGGACTGTGTGTCCGGCGCGAACGTGGGCCAGGGCATATCGGCGCAGGCCAACTGCGTGGTGGCTCGGTGCTCGGTCGAGGGCGCGGGCAGTAACATCGGCATCGATGCGTCCAATGGCAGCACGATCACCGCGTGCTCGGCGACAGGCTTCGGCACCGGCATCCAGGTGGCCGGCGACTGCACGGTGACGGCCTGCACCTCGCGCAGCAACACGAGTTTCGGCGTGTTCACGGGCCTTGGGTGCACGGTCAGCGGCTGCACCATCGGCAACAACGGCGGCGACGGCATCCGGGTGAACTCCGGCTGCACCATCTCCGGCAACTCGCTGCGGGCGAACGGCGCGACCGCCGTCGGAGCCGGGGTGCATGCCACAGGCGCCGACAACCGCATCGAAGGGAACAACTGCACGAGCGCCGATATCGGCATCGACGTGGACGCGGCGGGCAACTTCATTGCCCGGAACACCTGCTCGGGCAACACGACGAACAACTGGGACGTCGTTGCCGGCAACGTGTGCCTCGTCGTGAACGCCGCCACTGCGCCAGCCATCACCGGCACCGCCGGCGGCACGGCCCCTGGATCGACAGACCCCAACGCGAACTTCACCTACTGATCGGTTGGTCGCCCCGCTGCAGACCCGCACGCCCTTTCGGAGTTTCACCATGCGACCCATCCTGCCCCTCACGCTCGCAGTACTCGCCGCCCCTGTCTTCGCGCAGACCAGCGTCGACGCCATCAACAAGCATTCCTGGAGCGAGGACTGTGGTTGGATGAACTGGGCGGACGCGGGCTCGCTTCCGGGGCAGCAGGGCGTCGTTGTCCACGGGTCGTACCTCTCAGGGTTTATCTGGTGCGAGAACATCGGGTGGGTCAACGTTGGCAACGGCGTACCGACCGACGACTGCGACGGCCACCCCTGCTACAGCACGTCCAACGGGAGCGAGTCAGGCGTCAACCTTGATCCGATCACGTTCGAACTCTCCGGATTCGCATGGGGCGAGAACGTCGGCTGGATCAACTTCTCCGGGGGCGCACTGGCCACCCCCTCCAACGCGGCGCGCCTTGACACCAGTGCCAACCGTCTCCGCGGCTACGCGTGGGGGGAAAACATCGGGTGGATCAACCTGGATGTCGCCGACGATGGCCTCGGAAAGTTTGTGGGCATCAGCCCGAGCGGCTGCGACCCCACCGACTTCAACCAGGACGGCCTCTTCCCGGACACCGCCGACATCGATGACTTCTTGAGTGTCTTCAGCGGCGGGCCTTGCTCCACCGCACCCGTGCCCGGATGCCGCGACATCGACTTCAACAACGACGGCCTCTTTCCGGATACGCGCGATATCGACGCTCTTCTCAGCGTGTTCAGCGGCGGCCCGTGCCTCGAATAGCCGTCTCTGCGACCCGCCCGATAAGTATGCACGGCAGTGCAATATTCAATCTTGCACCTGCGTGCTGCGTGCGTTACCCTCTGCCCGACGTGCGGCATCAAGGTGTGTCCACACGCAGTGGATGCCCAAAGCCGCAACTGTTGCCGGGAGGGTGCTCATGCGCGCGATAATTTTGGGGGCGATCGCCCTGTGTGGACTTGGGTCGGTGGCCGTCGCTCAGTTCAATGTCCAGGGGCAATTCCCGACCGTTGCGAGCGTGGGGATCGGCTACGACCACACCGCAGGCGATGTCCGGACCTATCCGGACTTTGGCTCGACGCTGCAGCACTACAGCGCCGCCGGCGCGCACCCTCTTCCCTGATACCGCGGATATCGAAGCTCTCATCAGGGTCTTCGGCGGCGGAACATGACAGTCATCAGGGCGTGAACGGGCGGCAAAGCACCCTTATGCTGGGCCGGAGCGGTCTTTCTGTGAGGCTTTTGAAATTCAGGGACTTCCCCCGAATGTCCGGCATGATTGGGGTTGTCTTTGCCCGTTTTTGCGGTACGCTGCCCGTTCATCTTTCGCCATCCGAGTACGGAGTTTGTTCGATGCGCCACACGCTTGTTTCAGCCCTCGCATTGTCCATGACCGCCCTGTCGCACGCCCAATACGCCAGCCAGGGAATTGACCTGCTGTCGCACATCCCGCTCTCGGGTTTCACGCCCACGCCGGGCAATGGAAACTCCTGCTGGGGTTACGTCTCACCCAGCGGACGTGAGTACGCGCTGATGGGCCTCGCGAACCAGATCGCGTTCGTGGAGATCACCAACCCCGCGACGCCCGTGATCCGCGCATCGATCGCCCACACCAACAGCCTGTGGGCCGACGTCAAGAGCCACGGCGCGTACGCGTACGTCTCCAACGAAGCCGGCGGCGGCATCCAGATCATCAACATGACCAACATCGACGCGGGCACGGTCACCCTCGTCGGCACCATCACCGGGAGTGGCGCGACCAACCACACACTCGCGGTCGACAACGCAAGCGGGTTCCTCTATGCGGCCGGGTCCAACCTCAACGGCGGCTCACTCATCGCGTACAACCTCGCAAACCCCGCCGCGCCTGTGGAAGCCGGGCGCTGGACCAGCGCCCAGGGCGGCGTGTATGTCCATGAAACCCAGGTCATGACCTACACCACGGGCCCCTACGCGGGCAAGCAGATCGCATTTGCTTTCTGCGGTGGCAACGGGCTCAAGATCGTGGACTTCACCAATAAGGCCGCGCCCGTGCTGATGGCGACCAATCTGTACGCTTCACTGAACTACTGCCACCAGGGCTGGCTCAACGGCGACAAGACTCTGCTGTACGTCGACGATGAGATTGACGGCCCGGCCGAGGGCGTGCCCTACGACCTGACCCGCGTTTTCAACGTCACCAACCTCTCCGCGCCCGTGCAGGTGGGCACGTTCTCCGCCGGCGTCCCCGGCGCCATCGACCACAACCTCTACGTTGTCGGTCGTTACCTCTATCAGTCCAATTACACGAGCGGGCTGCGCATCCTCGACCTCCAGGTCAATCCACTCTCCCCGCCGGAAGTCGCCTTCATCGACACCTACCCCGACAACAACGCCGCCACGTACGACGGCTCGTGGAACAATTGGCCTTTCTACCCCTCCGGCAACATCATCATCAGCGATATCCAGGGCGGTCTCTTCGTTGTCCGCAAGAACCTCGATTATCTCATCATCAATTACGCCGCCGCCCCGTCCATCGTCACTCCGAACGTCCCCACCGCCGTGACCGTCGATATCGCGACAACCCAGACCCCGCTCAACCCCGCTTCCGTAAGCCTCTTCTCGAGCATCGACAACGCGCCCTTCACCAGCACGGCGATGTCCGCGGTCGACGCCGACACCTTCACCGCCAACCTCCCCGCAGTGCCCTGCCTCTCCACCGTCCGCTACTACGTCTCCGCCCAGAACACCAACGCCGCGGCCTTCACCGCCCCGCAGGGCGCTCCCGCCCTTTTCAACTCCGCCTTCTCCCAGGGCGGCACGACAACGCTCTTCGCCTACGACATGGAGACCGCCGCGGGGTGGACCGGCGGCGTCGCCGGTGATACCGCGACGCTCGGCATGTGGGAGCGGGGAGACCCCGAGCTCACGACCGCCCAGCCGGGCGACGACCACACCCAGGCGCCCGGCGCAAACTGCTGGATCACGGGCCGCCTGGCCGGCACGGGCATCGGCGCGTTCGATGTCGACGGCGGCTTCACCACCCTCCTCTCGCCCGTGTTCAGCCTCGCCGGGGAGAACGAAGCACGCATCGGCTACTGGCGTTGGTACAGCAACGACCTTGGCAGCGCCGCCGACTCCGACACGTTCCGCATCGGCATCTCCAACAACGGCGGCACCACCTGGAGCGTGGCCGAGACCGTGGGCCCCACAAGCCCTGGACTCGGCTGGATCTACCACGAGTTCCGCGTTGCCGACATCCTCCCCGTCACGGCCCAGATGCGCATGCGCTTCATCGCCGATGACGCCGGGAGCGGGTCCGTCGTGGAGGCCGCGATCGACGACATGACCGTCTTCACCTACATCTGCCCACCCCCCGGCCCCGTCTGCGACTCCATCGACTTCAACAACGACGGCCTCTTCCCGGACACGGCGGACATCGATGACTTCCTGAGCGTCTTCAGCGGCGGGCCCTGCTCCACCGCGCCGACGCCCGGGTGCAACGACATCGACTTCAACAACGACACCCTCTTCCCCGACACGTCGGATATCGACTCGCTGCTCAGCGTGTTCTCCGGGGGCCCGTGCCAATAACATACTGACGAACTCCTGAATGAAGACGGATCTGCCCTTCCACAAATGGGTTGGCGCTCCCGCACCCTTGGAGTAATATGCGGGCAGGCATAGCCCGCGCGTCCCCGGGCAGCGCCGTCTCGAGAAGAAAAGGGGAGGAACATGAAGCGTTTCTTTGCAACCGCACTGCTTCTGGCAGCCACAACCGCCGCATCCGCTCAAACCCTCGCCCCGCCGTACAACACGGCGTACACCATCTTCAATGTCGGGTCCGTCCCGGGAGTACCCAACCCCTACGGCGGCTTGACGCTCCTTGATGGCGACAACGACACCCTCCTCATCGGCGGGGCGGCCAACCAGTCCGGCGGAGCAATCTTCGCCGTCGCGCTCCAACGCAATGAGTGCAACAACATCACCGGGTTCGCGAGCCCGGCCACGCTGTACGCGACCTGCCCCAACATCGACGGCGGCCTCGCCTACGGCCCCGGGGGCGTGCTCTTCGCCACGGGGTATCCCATCAACATGGTGCACCAGTTCGAGCCCGGCAGCACCGCGCCGGACCGTTCGATCGATGCGGGCCCGCTCACCGGCGGCAACTTCTCCCTTGGGTCGCTCACCTTCGTCCCAAGTCAATTCACCACCGCGGGCCACCTGAAGCTCCTCATGTACAGCAGCGGCACCATCCACGACAGTGTGCTGACGCCCGATGGCAACGGCACATACAACCTGGGCTCAGCCCCCGCGATCGCCAACATCGGTGGTGGACCCGAGGGACTCTTCTACGTGCCGCCCGGCTCGCCGCTGTTCCCCAACCCCACCATGCTTGTGTGCCTGTACGGCCTGAACCGCGTGGACGCCTTCGACGTGGACAGCGCGGGCAACCCCATCATCAGCACACAGCGCACGTTCATCTCCGGCCTCGGGGGAGTGGAAGGCGCGTACATCGATCCGCAGTCCGGCGACTTCATTTTCTCGACCTTTGCTGGCAACAGCCAGGTCATCAGCGTCCGCGGCTTCGCCCGCTTCTGCGACGGCGTCGACTTCAACAACGATGGCCTTTTCCCCGACACCGCCGATATCGATGACTACCTCAGTGTCTTCAGCGGCGGCCCCTGCAGCACGGGCGATTGTGGCGACATCGACTTCAACAACGACTGCCTCTTCCCGGACACCCTGGACATCGACAGCCTCCTCAGCGTTTTCAGCGGCGGCGGCTGCCTCTAGACCAACACCGACAGTTCCCCGAAAGGCCCGCGCACGTGCGCGGGTCTTTTCGTGGTTCCCCTGCCCGGCACCCCGCCGCGTGGCCTCGTACGCTGGTCCCATGAGCAAGCCCCGGTTCTCAGTCGCGAGCGTGCAGGAATACATGCGTGCAAACCGCATCGATGCCTGGCTGGTCTACGACTTCCGGGGCAGCAACGGTGTTCTGAACCTGCTCATGCCCCTGGGTCAAGGCAAGCACTCCTCACGTCGCGCGGGCCTCCTTATCCCGGCGGAAGGGGAGCCCGTCATCATCCACTCACCGCTGGACGACGCCGCGTTCAAGGACGCGCCCTTTGCCCGCGAGCAATTCCTGGGATGGGACGATTGGCGTCGCTGGCTCGCCGCACGGTTCGCGGGCAAGTGCCGCGTGGCGATGGAGTATTCGCCTGGCTGCATGCTCCCCGTCGTCAGCATCGTGGACGCCGGCGCGGTCGAACTTGTCCGCTCCCTGGGTGTGGAAGTCGTCTCTTCAGCGAACCTCATCCAGGTATGCCTGGCCGTCTGGACCAAGGATGCTCTCGAGGGCCACCTCCGCGCGTCGCACCTGGTCACACAGGCCAAGGACAGCGGCTTTGAGCTCATTGCCAAGTCCATCCGCGCCGGAAAGAAGATCGACGAATACACCGTCCAGCAGCACATCATGCGGTGCTTCAAGGACAGCGGGCTCGAAACCTATGACCCGCCCATCGTGGGCGTGAACGCCCACGGCGGCGACCCCCACTTCGAGGTCGCCGCGAAGGGCTCCAGCCCGATCACGCCCGGCGACTGGGTGCTTATCGACCTCTGGGCTCGCCTCCCCGGCGACCACAACATCTTCAGCGATATCACCTGGGTCGGCTACTGCGGCGACAAGGTGCCCACCAAGCACCGTGAAGTCTTCGGTGCGGTGAAAGGTGCCCGCGATGCTGCGCTCGCCCGCGCCAAGCAGGCGTGGAAGAAGAAGGAACGCCTGGAAGGCTGGCAGTTGGACGACGCCGCCCGCGCGGTCATCATTGAAGCCGGCTACGAACGCGCCATCCGCCACCGCACCGGCCACAGCCTCTCCCCGGGCAAAACCGCCCACGGCATCGGCGTCAATCTCGACAACATGGAAACCCACGACACCCGCGAGGTCATGCCCGGCGTCGGTTACACCATCGAGCCCGGTATCTATCTTCCCAACGAGAAGGTGAACGGGCGCGTCGGACTTGGTGTCCGCATGGAGATCAACGTCTACACCGATCCCAAGACCGGCCCACGCGTCACAAGCTGCGTTCAGGACGAGCCGCTCCTCCTCGGCTAGAAACTCTGCTCTCCGGATGCCCCCATGTTTCAGAAGCGAACTCCGACATTTTCGCGCTCCCACCCACCCGGGCCACGCCGCCTTGTCGAGCGCACGGCAATGCCTCTTCTCTGCTCTCTGCTCACCGCTCTCTTCCTCCCCGGCTGCGCAACACGCACTATCGAAGTGACCAGCGAACCACCGGGCGCAACCGTTATCGCGAACGACGTGGAACTGGGACGCACGCCCCTCACCGCCGACTTTACCTATTACGGCACGTACGACGTGCTCCTGACCAAGCCCGGCTACGAACCCCTGCGCACCACGGCCTCCGCCCGCGCGCCGTTCTACGAGTACCCGCCCGTGGATCTCGTCGCCGCGCCCCTGTCGCCGCACACCACCGTCCGCTGGCACTTCACTCTTTCGCCCTCGCCCGAGTCATCACAGCCCAAGGACCAGCTCGAGCAGGACCTTCTCTCCCGCGCCAACGCGCTCCGCTCGAAGTGACCGCGGCACTCCCCGGTCCAGACGCGTCCACTACGCTTCCCGGCGTGAGCAGCACCCCCTCCACCTCGCCCCTCAACAGCGACCGCGTGATGACGCGCCTTGTCAAAGAGGCCGCGCGCGATCTGGGAGTGCAGGTGGAACCTCTGGGCGAAGGCTGGGTCCTCCGCCTCACGCGCGAAGCTCCCGAAGGCCGCACGCTCATCCGCCACATCCACGGGTATTCCTTTGACCTCAACCCCGCCGCCACGCACCAGATTTGCTGCGACAAGGCCGCGACCGCGGAAGTGCTGACCAGCGTGGGTGTGCCCGCCGTCCCCCACCGGCTCTTCCTCCACCCTTCCATGGCGAAGTTCGTGCCGCACAAAGGCACGTGGGAAGGGCTGCTTTCCGCGTTTCGCGCGTGGGGCCAGGACATCGTCGTGAAGGACAACGAGGGGACCGGCGGGCGCGGCGTCACGCGCTGCAGGACCGTGGTGGAACTGGAGGAGGCGGTCTACCGGCTCTTCGAGCGGGTGGAATCCCTCGCCGTCTCCCCGTTCGTGGAGGTGCTGCACGAGTACCGCTTTGTGATGCTGCGCGGCGTGTGCGAGTGTGTCTACGAAAAGGTCCGCGCAAGCGTCACCGGAGACGGCGAGAGCACCCTGCTCGAGCTGCTCGCCAGGCAACCCGCGCTCCGCGGCCTGCCCACGGCCGCGCTCCTCGAAAACCTCGAAGAGCGTGAGCGCGCAGCCCTGGCACGTGTCGTCCCACGCGGCGAGGTCCGCCTCCCCAATTGGCGCCACAACCTGGGGCAGGGCGCAAGCGCCCGCCTTGTGGGCGAAGAGGCGCGTGCCCTGCCAGCCTGGGGAATTGCCCACGATGCCGCGCGGGTGCTGGGGCTGGAATTCGGGAGTGTGGACGTCGTGCAGGTCCAGTCCCCGTCCGCGACGCCGCACGCCTGGCAAACGCTGGAAGTTAACAGCGGCGTCATGATGGAATTCCTCGCGAGAACAGTACCGGGAGGCGAGGAAGTCGCCCGCCGTGTGTACGGCCGCGCGGTACGAGCCATGTTCCCATAGCGAGCTAGAACGACCGCCGGGCACCCGGTGCCGCCCGCCGCAGCATGAGGTGGTCGGAAAAGTCCAGCAACGCGCCATCCTTGGACTGCGCTTCCAGCCTCGCGAGCACTTCCGGAGGCGGCGGTGTGTAATCATGCCACACCTTGATCGGCCCGTAAAAGATGTTCTGGAACCTGGCCCGGAAGTTCCAATTGATGGGAAGCACAAACGGGCAGAACGCCTGCTCCTCCACCGCGAGCGCGAACGACGCCTGGTCGTTCATGGGCATGGTGCCGGTGAGCCCAGCCCCCATCGCCGCGGGGGCGGGGAACACCATCGACGAATCGGCCGACTTGGCCAGCCGCTTCCACGCGTCAAAGAGCAGACCCGTCCGCTCCGACTTGCTGAAGAACAGCACGCCGGTGTTGTACTCGATCACGTCCCCGGTAATTGCCTTCTGATACCGCCGCGCCCACGGCGCCTCATTCACCGCGCACGCCAGCCCGTGCCGGGATGCCTTCTCAAACCCGAAAGCCAGGTCCCCCAGCACGACCGTGTCGCAGTCCAGATAGAGCGTCTCGTCGTACGGCGAGAGGTCGTACATCCGTGCCTTGTCCAGCAGCGTGCCGTTCGCCACCTCCTCGATCTTCACCTTCATCCCGGGGTGGTGTTTGCTCACGCTCTGGATGGACCGCATCAGGCAGTCATTGACCTCGGGCTTGCCCTTCCGGCCCCATATGAGATACAGCACGCCGCGTGTGGTCATGGTCGCTCCCGCAGGGAAAATCAGGAAACAGACGACTGTATCCGTAACCGCCCGAAGACTTGCAACGCCCACTTCCTGCGCGGTATGCTGCCGCCATGCCCACCCTCACCCTGCTCCTCCGCTCCACGCTGATCGGGATTATCGCCTTCGCGTTCCTTGCGCCGCTCACAGCGTGCGAGGACAAAGACGCTCAGGCCATCCGTGCCATGCTCGCGGACTACGACCGCGCCAACAACACCGGCAACGGCCCGCTCGCCAAGGACTGCGTCACTCAAGCGTCCGATGATCAATATGACCTCATCCGCCGCCACGCCCTTTACAGCGACGAGAAGACCGTCCGCGCGCTGGGCCCCAACCTCAAGTACAACGTCGTCATGACGCGCAACCGCGCCCCCGCGGAGCAACTCGAAGTTCTCACCGGCGAGGACTTTCTAGTCTGGATTACCAACGAAGGCTGGTACGCCGGGGGTGTCAGCAACTGGGCCGGGCACTTCGGTGCTATCCGCGTTGATGGCAACACCGCGACGGCGCCCATCCTGGATGAGGAAGGCCAGCCCACGAGCGAGAAGGGAACATTCATCAAGGAAGGCGGGAGGTGGCGCGTCGACGAGCCATCGATGAATTCCTACGTCGACAAGTCCTACCGCCTCGCCGCCCGAAGTGAAGGAATGTCCGAGGACGAGTTCATCATGTCCCTCGAGACAAACGACTCAGGGAAGGAAGTCACGGACGCGATCTGGCAGCCACTGATCAAGAAGTAGACCACGCCCGGTTGCACGTCAATCAAGGTACGAAAATACTCGCCCGCGCCCGCGCTGATCCCGCTCATAGAAAAGGTCCGCCGCGTGCAGCCACGGCGTCCAGCGTGTGGGCCGGAAGATCTCCGGCTTGATGCCCGGCCCCGTGCCGTTCTCGTACACCCATCCGCCCCACACCTTCGCGCCTTGGTAGTCAGGGATGACCCAACCGTCATTCCAGTGGCTGCTATCGACAGGCGCAAACGACAATGAACCCGCCCGCTCAAACGCCCGCGCGCCAAAGTACCACGTCGTGCAGTACTCCAGAACCGTGATCACGCCCGCACACGGAAGTGAAAGCAGGCACAACACAAACACCCTGAACGCCCAGGCCCTGAACGACTCCATCGGCGCACAACTCCGCCTTCGCTCGACTTCACTGGTCATCACGCCGCACTCCGGGCACCGCTGCGGCCCCGCCGCCGGAACGGTGTACCTGCAGGCAGGGCACAGGTCGGCCCGCTTCCGGGATTCCCGCCACGCCCGCGGCAGCGTCACGCACAGAAACATCAGCGCCAGCAGGATCGCCAGCAGCCCCGCCACGCAAATGACAGCCGCAAAAAGCCCCTCCCAATGCCCGAAACTCATGCACGTCCCGCATATGAATACGGAGCTGGAGAACAGCAGAACCCACCCGAAAATGCAAACAGCACGCGGCACCGTTGCAGCATACCGGATCGCCCCCCGACAATCAACGCGAGTGGCTACTGCCCCTGCGCCAGGCTATACCCCTTCACCCCGTCAAAAACCCGCAGCAGCTCGAACGAGCACACCGTGAACTTCTCCGCGATCTTGTCCATCAGCGCCACCGCCCGGCTCTGGCCGATCGTCCCCACCGGCACGTCCTTCTTGAGCTCAAACCGCACCCTGTAATAGTCCACGCACTCGGTGTACACGCTGCCCGTCGGCCACACCTGTGTCCCGCGGTTGCTGATCAGCGTCAGCGTGAAGGGCGTGTCCGCGCACGCCCGCTGCATCTCATCCGCCACCGCCACCGGCGAGAGCGGCGTATCCAGGTAAATGTCGCACCCGCACGCGTGGCTCACGATGTTCGTGTACGTCCGGATCACCTGGCTCGCCATCGGCCGCGGCTTCCGCACGAATGTCACCTCGCCCGCAACCTCCGGCACCGCCACCGCCGGGTACGCCTTGGGCGCCTGCCCCAGCCGGTCCACGATCGCCTTCACAAACCCCGCGGTGTTCACGCTGGGCTTGCCCTTGTCGCCAAAGTCGCCCGTGTGCACGCCCGCCTCCAGCGTCGCCAGCAGCGCGTTCTCGATGATCGCCGCCCGCCGCGTGATCCCCAGGTGCCGCAGCATCATGAGCCCCGACAGGATCAGGCTCGTGGGGTTCGCGATGCCCTTGCCCGCAATGTCCGGCGCCGTGCCGTGCACCGCCTCGAAGATGCTGATGTGGTTGCCGATGTTCGCGCTGGGCGCAAAGCCCAGCCCCCCCACCAGCCCCGCGCACAGGTCGCTCACGATGTCACCCTGCAGGTTGGGCAGCACGATCATCTGGTACATCGTCGGCTTCGCGACCAGGTTCATGCACAAGGCGTCGATGATCACGTCCGTCGCCTCGATCTCCGGGAAGTCCTTCGCCGTCTGGTAGAACCGGTTCAGGAAGAGACCATCGGTCATCTTCATGATGTTCGCCTTGTGGGCGCACGCCACCTTCTTCACGCCCATCCGCCGCGCCGTCTGGAACGCGAACCGGTGCACCTCATCGCTCCCGGGCGCGCTGATCAGCCGCTTGCACTGGATCATGTCGTTCGACAGCCGGTGCTCCACCCCGCCGTACGTGTCCTCGATGTTCTCCCGCACGATCGTCAGGTCGATCGACAGCCCCGCCCGCGAGTACACCGTGTCGATCCCCGGCAGGCTCTTGAACGTCCGCAGGTTCGCGTACGCGTTCCACAGCTTCCGCGCCGTCACGTTGATCGACTTCCCGCCCGACCCCTTGGGCGTCTCCATCGGCCCCTTGAAGAGAATCCCCGCGTCCTCCACCGCGCGCACAGCCGCGTCGGTCATGCCCCGCGTCTCCCCACGCAGGAACACATCCTTCCCCATCTCCACCGGCTGAAACTCGAGGTTGTCCAGCACGCCCGCCGCCCGGAAAAGGTCCAGCGTGGCGTCCATGATTTCCGGGCCGATGCCGTCGCCCGGCGCGAGCGCGATAATCGTCTTCGACATGTCGGACACTCCTTCCCGGCGCGGATCATGTCCGTCCGGGCTTTCGTGCGTGCCCCCGGCCTCCATGTGCCGGGGGATTGAGGGGACAATAGTAGGTCGGGCGTGCAACCACGCGCCTTGAACCCGCACGCACGATTCTCCCCGCGCACACACTCCCGCGCCCCGACGCGCGATACCGTCCGCACAGCGGGGGCAGTCGTTCCCCGCGAGGCACGGTTCACGAGGAGGTTTGGATCATGGCGAAGACACTGGCACGCAAAGGCAAGAAGAAAGCGGCGGCAAAGCCCGCCAAGAAGAGCGCCACGAAGAAAGTCGTCAAAGCGCCCAAGAAGATCACCGCACGCCGCCACGCCAACGCGCCCATGGGCCGCGCGAAGTCCAACGGCGTCGAGGCCGGCGCCATCCGCGACCGCGCCGTCGCACACCTCAAGTACACCCACGACACCGTCAACTCCTTCATCAAGGGCTTCGACCGCTCCCAGGCCACCGCCCAGGCGCCGGGCAACCCCAACCACGTCATCTGGACCCTCGGCCACCTCACCACCACGTACCACTGGTTTGCCAACTGCATCGACGGCAAGGGCGGCCGCCCGCCGGAGAACTACGAGAAGCTCTTCGGCATGGGCAGCAAACCCTCCGACAACCCCGCCGAGTACCCCTCGCTGGAAGAAGTCACCCAGGCCTTCGCCGACGCCTGCGACCGCCTGACCGCCGCCGCGCAGTCGCTCACACAGGAGACCATCTACGCCGCACCCGCCCAGGACACCCAGGGCTGGATCACCGACCGTCACGACGCGCTGCTCAAGGCCGCCTGGCACAACGGCT
Organism: uncultured Phycisphaerales bacterium; assembly: GCA_937858155.1. Taxonomy (GTDB): domain Bacteria; phylum Planctomycetota; class Phycisphaerae; order Phycisphaerales; family UBA1924; genus BJHL01. The sequence continues at coordinate 36,840 of CALLYM010000240.1, forward strand.
GGCACATCGGCCAGCTCGCAAGCCTCCGCAAGTCCCTCGGCCTCCCGGCCGTCTTCGGGGGCTAAGGGCCCCGCACCAACCAACGCAACAACAAGCCCCGCCGACGCGCGGGGCTTTTTCAATCCCAGCACCTCCTCCCGCTCCGCGTCCCTCCGCTCCTCCTCCTTTCCTCCGCGATCCTCCCCTTTCCCGCAACCCCCATCCGTTTCGGCGGTAGGATTTGGTCCCATGCCCACCTGGAAACTCAAGCCCATCCGCGGTACGAGCAAGGTCGTTGACCTCTCCGACTCCAAGGTCACCATCGGCCGCGGTGCAGAGAACGCCGTCCCCCTCCTGGACGACCAGGCCTCCCGCGTCCACGCCGTCGTCGAGCCCGACGGCCGCGGCGGCTACCAGGTCCGCGACCTGGGCTCCCGCAACGGCACCAAACTCAACGAGATCCGCGTCGAGGAATCGCCCTTGAAGAGCGGCGACGTCCTCCGCGTCGGCCAGCACGAGTTCCTCATCGAGATGATCCCAAACAAGGGCGAGGAAGTTTCCCAGGTCCACGTCGCTGCGCCCCTCAAGAACGCCACGCCCGAAGTGCTCGGCAAGGTCTCCCTCACCCAGAGCCGCGAGGTCGGCTGGCTCTTCGAAATCTTCGAGATGATGATGAGCCTGCCCCCAAAGGCAGACCCAGAGCCCATCAGCATGATCGACGCCAACGGCGCCCCCACCGACATCATGTCCGGCACCAGCGACGGGCCCAACGCCCTCCGCGCACTCCTCCAGCTCGCCTCCAAGAGCCGCGCCACCGACATCCACTTCGAGCCCCGCGGCGAGTTCTACAACATCCGCATGCGCGTCGACGGCGAGATGGCCCCCATCGTCGAGCTCCCCAAGCGCGTCGGCGAACTCTCCTACGGCGTCGTCAAGAGCGCCTGCCAGATGCAGATGGCCGGCCGCGACGCCATGCAGGAGGGCCACTTCTCCATCATCTTCCCCGACCGCCGAGTCGAGTACCGCATCTCCTTCACCCCCTCCATGCACGGGCAGAAGCTCGTCGTCCGCGTGCTCGACCAGCGCGGCAGCCCCGCCAGCCTCAAGGAGCTCGGCCTCGCCGGATACATGGAAGACCGCGTCTTCGCCATCTGCGAGCAGGACTCAGGCATGGTCCTGACCTGCGGCCCCACCGGCAGCGGCAAGACCACCACCCTCTACAACATCATCCGCGGCATCGACCGCCAGACCCGCAACGTCATCACCATCGAGGACCCCGTCGAGTACCAGCTCTCCGGCGTCACCCAGATGCCCATCGACGAGCAACGCGGCAACACCTTCGGCAGCCTGCTGCGCAGCGTCCTGCGCCAGGACCCGGACGTCATCCTGGTGGGCGAAATCCGCGACGAAGAAACCGCCCGCACCGCCATGCAGGCCGCCATCACGGGCCACCTCGTGCTGTCGAGCGTCCACGCGAAGGAGTCCGTCACCGCCGTCTTCCGACTCCTGGACCTCAAGATCGAGCCCTACCTCGTCGCCAACTCGCTCAACCTCGTCCTCGCCCAGCGCCTCGTCCGCGTCCTCTGCGACACCTGCAAACGCCCCGTCAACGTCACGCCAGGCCAGGCCAGCAAGATCGGCAAGTGGCTCGGCGGCAAGACACAGGTCTACACCGCCACCGGCTGCGGCAAGTGCCTCCGCACCGGCTACCGCGGACGCAAGGCCATCTTCGAACTCCTCGACTTCACCGATGACCTCCGCGATGTCATCCTCCGCGAGCCCTCCATCCAGGCCATGAAAAAGATCATCGAGCAGGGCCACTTCAATACCCTCGTCCAGGCCGGCTTCCTCCTGGTCGCGCCCTCTTCGTTCTGGGAGCGCATGGGCACGGTCTTCCTCTCGGCCGAAAACAACCCCTGGATCTATCAGAAACACGAGGCCTCAGCGGAGTCGCGAAAAGAGGCCTGGGCTCTGGCGATCGAGGTCTTCAAGGAGCACCCCACCACCGGCATTGGCCCCTCGAACTTCATCTTCGAGTCCCAGGAGCGGCTGGTCTACATCGATCCGAACATGGGCCGGATCGGCATCATGACTCACAATACTTGGCTGCAACTCTTGGCTGAGTACGGGATCGTGACGGGCCTGGGCGCCGGCGGCGTAGTGGATGCCCTGAAGGCGCTGCACGAAGAGCAGGACAGGTTTCCCGCACACGCGCGTTCGGCCCTTCATGGCATTGCCGCTCAACTGAGGGCACTAGCGAGCGAGATCGATCGGCTTGAAGCGCAAATCCTCGATTGGCACCGTAACGACGAGACGAGCCGCAGGCTGGCTACGATCCCGGGGATCGGCCCGATTACAGCTTCGGCTATTGCAGCTGCGGTGCCCGATCCATCGCTGTTCCGATCAGGCCGTCAGTTCGCCGCCTGGCTTGGGCTGACACCTCGAGCAAACAGCTCGGGTGGCAAAGAGCGCCTCGGCGGAATAACCAAGCAGGGCGATGGCTATCTTCGCCGGCTTCTGGTCGTCGGTTCGACTGCTGTTATGAGAATGACGCGCAAGAATCCGGCTCGCCAACCCTGGATGGCGGGCCTGCTCGAGCGCAAGCCTACGAAGATCGCGACAGTGGCGCTCGCCAATAAGACAGCACGGATTGCGTGGGCAGTGATGACGCGGAAGGAGGTCTACGCCGCCGCATAAGGAGATCTCCATCACGCGATAATCGCGTGATAGGATGCGTTGGAGCAGCTTAGTAGTGATGACG
>CALLYM010000241.1 GCA_937858155.1 uncultured Phycisphaerales bacterium
GTATTGCGTTTGACGAGCCGCTGGAAGGGGCGCACTGCGCCACTCGTGCTCTTGCAGTAACCAACACCACGCTTGCCACGTACCTCGATTTCCAGGATGGTTTCCCGCGTCGCCTTGTCCTTGACGATGGTGACGTCCCGGTACTCCAGGCGTGCGGCCTCGTCGGGCCGCAGGCCCGTATTGGCCATGAAGAGTACATAGTCGTGCAGCTGCTCATACTCCCACTTCCAGCGGTCGTTGAACGGTGGCGTGGGTGTGCTGATACGGCGTCGGGTTGCTTCGTACAACTTCCGGTACTCGTCGAGCGAGAACCACGCCCGGTGCCCCACCTTGCCGGACATCTTGTAGGGCGGCGAGAGATCGGGCAGGTGGATGAGCCACCCGTGCCGCTGGGCCGTTTTCAGGACGTGGCGGAGCGCAATGATCTCCTGATGGAGCGTGCTCCGCGCGGGCGGCTTGCCGGTCTTAGAGGTCTGGGTCCTGTGGATGCGGTACTCCTGCACCATACCCGGGGTGATCTCAGTGACAATCGTGTCGCCAAAGTACGGGATGAGGTGAACATCAAGCCGCATCCCCATGCCCTCGACATAGGCCGGGCTGCGCTGGCCCTGTGTGATGACCTGGAACTCGCGCTTGAACTGCCGGGCGGCAGCGCGGAAAGTCGTGCCATGCTTGATTTCGCCAGACTTGAGCTTTCCGCGGAGGCCAAGGTACCAGTCCTCGGCGAACACCTTGGCATCGGAGAGGACCTCTTCCTTCGTGCTCTCTCGGAATGCAACGCCGCCCACATGGGCGTAGCACTGCCAGCATCGGCTTCGGGGGCGTTTGTAGAGTCGTACACGACCGTCCATGATCGTGATGGATGGCGGTTCGTCCGCAGTAGTGTCGGTCATTGGCTTTGCTCTCCCCAAAGTGTGCAGGCTGTGTGCAGGTGTACAGGAAGGCGATCATCTTGTCAACGATGGCGTCGAAGTGGTTGTTCTGGCTGGAGATTCTGGTTGTTCCGTGGTCTGGATCGCTCGGGAATCACGGGCTTTTGAGTCCAGTTGTGGCTGACACAACACACTGATAGTTATCAACAATTTGCTTCCAATGTGTGCAGTGTGCAGGTTTGTGTGCAGGCTTTGGGTTGCTGAACGGCGTGGCGATACTCGGTATGACCATGTCCTTTCCTTGCCGGTAGCGTGATGACCACACTAGCCGCTCCTGCCGAGCTCCAAGGCATTCGCTTCCGCCCTCTGGTTGTGCAGCTCATCCACGGTGTGGCGCGGTGCCCGCGGCCTTTCCGCGGCGGCATTCTGCGCGGCTGGTGTCTCAGCATCACGCCACCATTGGCGGACGGAAAGGAGACCACCATGACCATCATCGAAACTGCTTTGCTTATCAATGCCTTAGCGAGGTTCATTACCGCGATCGCGGCGGTTGTCGCGGTCATTCGGGCTGGCCGATAGGCCGGTCCGAACCACATGCACACGGGCCGCACGTCGAACAAGCATCAGGGCGCTGCGTCAGTGCAGGGCTCAGGCATCGTCGGCGGTCCGGGAGGCAGGTGTCCGCGGGTCGAGACGGCAATGCAGGACCGCCACAATCTCGATGCCCTCCGGCGTCGGGTGATACACCACGGCGAAGTCGAATCTGCTCAGCACGGCGCGCCTGGCGGCACCACGGAATCGCTGGTACATGTTGGGATGGCGACGGATGCGTTGTTCCAGGCGGTAGAGCTCGTCGAGAAACTCGCTCCCAAGCTTCGCGGGCCCGGCGTTCAGCCAGAGCACCGCTTCATGTACGTCGATCTCCGCGTAGGGCGAATAGACGACCTCCAGAGGGGGTGTCACAGGCGGCGGAGGCGAGCATGGACGACTTCGGATGGGATGCCCTGCACCTGGCCTGATTCCAACTCGGCAAGCCTGCGGTCAATCTCTGCAAGCTGCTCGGGGGTGAATGGTTCGGGGGCTGCACTGGCGTGTACGCTTTCCCAGAGGGATTGGGCCAGGATCACACGCTCGGCGATGGAGAGGTCGGCGATGTCTATGTCTTCAAGGCGGGTGGTCATGGATCTTTCTTCTGTGCTTTCCGGGCCGCAGCCCCATGCCTTGTAGACTGCCACATCTGGCGTCACTTGTAAAGGGGGTGGATAGGTCCATCACGCTCGATTCTGGGTATGATCTGCGGCAGCTATCCAAAGTACCAAAGAAGGGAATTTCATGGGCCGTCGTCCAAGTGCTTCGTCGCTCGCTTCCATGCCCGCCGCCGTCTTGCACAAGGAACTCCGCCGCCGCCAGCGCTCGTTGGGCACCCTCCAGAAGCGACGTGCGAGGCTCGCCCGTAAGCTCGCGGCGCTGGATGCACAGATCACGGCTGCAGGCGGCACTGCCAGTAAGGGTGGCGGAGTGGGCAGGGTCCGCCCCCGCAATGAAACCAACCTGGTCGATGCCTTGGCCAAAGTACTCAAGGGCGCAACGAAGGGTGTTTCTGAAGCCGCCGAAGCCGTGCAGAAGGCTGGCTACCGCACCGGCGCCGCCAACTTCCGCGGCATCGTGAATCAGGCGCTGATCAAGCACCGCAAGCGGTTCAAGAAGGTCGCGCGCGGCCAATACACGGCGGCCTGATGTCCCTGCTTGACACAGCCGCAAATGTGTGTCATGGTGGAACGCTCTGAGGGCCGCTCACCGTGGCTTTCACGGTGAAACCTATCGCGAGCTGCGATAGGGGAGATGTCTGTGGCTGTAATGGGCCTTGCCAGCCTTTGCATAATGGTGGGTTGAATCTATACGCAGGACGCGGGATTTCATGGAGCGTCCAAGTATGGACCCTAGCGATCGTGCCGTCTGGCGGTCACGCGCGTTTGCGCTTGCGTCGCGGCTTCGTGTTCTCGAAGAGTGCCGTGACGATCAAGAGTGCCGCGGCAGAGGTACCGGCAACCACCACCACCTCGCACGCCGCCTTGACTTGCGTGCTTTCCCACCTGCCGGTGGCGCACCATGTGGCGAAGTGCTCGCAGTTCCCGCAAAACAGCGAGTAGGTGTCGGTGCCGAGCGCACGCACCGCCCGACGAACCACCTCATCACCCTGGAGTTGGTCCGTGTGCACCAACCGAACGACCTGATCTCCACGAGCGAAGACCGCCCACGGTACGAGGTGGGCGGCTGAGCCACGAACTCCCCCGACCTCCACAACGAGGCTGTCGCCGATGTAGATGCCGTCATGCCCATATCCAAGAGGTCGGAGCGCACGAACATGGCTCCCTACGGGGCACGAGACCTGTTCCGCCGAAGGGGTCGCATTCCGGCCGAACATGTGGGAAAATGGCGGCTTGGGTTCAAGGAAGGAATGGCCGACGAGCGGGGAAGGTGTTTGAGACATTCGCATAGCGGAGGTATCGGCTGAGTTGCCGCCGTGCTTTCATCGGGAGGCGCGGCGAACACTTGCGGATCGGACGACGTGCGTGTGAAAATCGGCCTCGAATGAGCGCTGGGTGCTTTCGTATCACGGCAATGGACGCCAAAGAAAATCTGAAAAAATTACGGATTCATGGCTCCGCCCACTTCGGAGTCCCTCAGATCGGTTCGTTTCAATGGGTAACAGGGCGGGCCGGATGGCCCGCCCCGTGAATGTTGAATCACTCGCGCTGGTCGGAAGCGAGGCGGAGGCTGATGCGTCCGTCGAGCGGCACGCAGTCCAGTTGGATATTGAAACCCCTGCCGTCGGCGTTGGCCCATGCGGACCCGATCTTCGTCCAGTGCCCCTTCTTGCCGTTGCGCCCATCGAAGTCGCGGACGCTGTAGGCGTAGTGGCTGAGAGGGTTGGGAGAGTGGGGGGAGCGGGTTGCCGTTGCTTGTGGTGTGTCGTTCATAGTGAAGTCTCCTTCGTTGGTGTGTGCGGGACACGCCCATCGCGTCCCGATTGGCACGATTCCCGGGGCCGTCATAGTCGGGGCCGCCTTCCTTGAAAGGGGCGGCTCTCCGGTCCAACCTGAAAATCGGGGGGACCGCCGTGACGCACCCCG
>CALLYM010000242.1 GCA_937858155.1 uncultured Phycisphaerales bacterium
CAGGTCCAGGATCCCTCGCTGGACATCGCCCGCGTGACGCCGGAATCCTTGTCGCGCATGCCCTTTGACCACGCGTTGATCAACAGCGTGCTTGCCCCAGAAAAACACGCGGATGGTTCCGCGGTGATGGTAGAAGACTTTGCGTCACTGCGGCTGCAATATGGCGACGGGCGATGGGATGACAGCGACCGGACCACCAAGTGCGATCCATATGCAATTCCGCAAGTGTTTGTGAAGTCGGTTCCGGCGGGCCGCTTGATGGTTGATCCAGGCATCAGCGCCGTGTGCGGCATGTCAGTGCGCGGGCAGGATGGGAATCCGGTGCACTACATGATTCGTCGTTTGGTGGTGCTGCCGGAGGGCTCGCCGACCCCTCCCACCCCCGATCCGTTCTGGCTTGCAGGCACGCCGGCAACTGGCTTGTCTGCGGCTGTGCTTCCCATGCGTAGCGTGTACGTTGCGCCATACCGCTGGGCGACCGTCCAGCGATGGGCGAGCAATCCCAGCGTGCCCGCGGATGGATCGTACCTGGCTCAACCCCGGTGGATCAGCATCATCGACACGTTCGCGGATCGCAAGTCCGTCGCGGTCAATCCCATGTCCGCGGATCAACTGCCGGCATACAGCGCGTTCAGTTCGGCTGGAACATCAATCGACGAGCGTTTCAGTCTCAAGCAGGGACAACTGTCCAGACGAGTGGTGCAGGCTAGTCCTTCGGGGCACGTGCTGAATGACAAGACGTGGGACTTCCGGTCCGGGCAGGCCGAAGTATCTGGCGGCGGGTTGGGTGAGTCATACATCTACAAGTCGCTCGGACAGCTCCGAGACGAGGGCGTGCTGACGCCCGCCGACGTGGACGCGGACATGTCGCTTGCGTTTCCGCTTATGGATGTCAACGACACCTCGTACTCCGCTTCTTACATAGCGGAGCAGAATGAGCGGCGGCTGCGCCAGCGGGCGGACTTCCTGCGGGAGTTGCTGCTGGTTGAGCGCCGCTCGATCGGCTGGTCCGCGGCTGACCTGGACCCGAATATCGACGAAGAAACGCTGGGTCTCGTCCAGTGGTACAGGTATGCATGGCTGCGTGGGGGTGATCCGTCGGACCTGTCGATGGTGCCGCTGCGCGCCCGCTGTCAGTTGGTAGCCGAAGGGATTCAGCAGGGGAGCGGGTCGAGTCAGTCCAGCCCGGCGCAGTGGCTCACACGGCAGGTGCTGCGTGAAGCCTCGAATCCGTGCAGCGTGACGGCAGAGATCAGTTTCCTCGCTCCAACAACGGACAGTGTCGCAGCAGAAGAATTGGAGAGTTTGAGCCCGCTTACCCACGCCGTCACACGGTTTGTGACGGAACGCCTGACGAACCCGGATGTTCCGGTGCATGAACAGGCGATCGTCCAGCAACGGACGATCGGTCCGGCGCAGCGAGTGCGCCCTGGGCCACCGACGGATTCGGCGGGATGGAAGTATCCTGTGAGCGTCCAGGCTCTTGACGAGGCAACGGGGACGATGGCGTGGTCGGGCGAAGGGTTGGTGGCCAATCCGGACGACCTTAGCACCAACGGCGGGAACTCATCAGCAGGAGGCGACTCGCTGGTTTGGGTGTATACCTACAACCTCCAGGGTCGCATGCTCGCCACTGTCGCCGACGCATCACCTGGCCTGAGGTCCAACCCCTTTGGTGGACCCACCTTCACGGTGCCTGCATTCCCCGCTGACTTGCAGCGGATCGCGGCAGATCCAGAACTTAACCTCGTGACGGCGTACGAATACGACGAGAAGGGGTTGACCGACATCTATTACCCGGGCGGAAAGCGATGGGCGAAACGAATGCTAACGATCGCTCCGCCCGGATCGCCGCCAGAGAGCCAGCCAGGGACCTGCAATTCTGACCACAATGATCCTCAGTACCGCGCGGACCCAATTGGTACTGCCAGCAGCCAAAGTTGGACTCACCGTACGTGCGGCGGACCGCCGTTCGTCCGCGAGTATGTGTTCAATGACCTAGAAGCGGTCGGAAGCGTGTCCAGCAGGACCTGGATCACACGCTCAGCGGGTCAGGTGACGGACTTCCAGAGCCCTTTGACTCCAGACTGTTTTGCCTGGGCGGCGGAGCAGGGCAGTCCGCCCACGATCGACCGGAAGGACCGCGTGCTGTTCGGCGGTGTTGAAGAGGGCATGGACGTTTCCAACTTCCTCGAGAATCCAACGCCTGGTACCCAGCCATGGTTTATGGTGGAAGCGAGGAAGAAGTACACCTACGACCAGTTCGGCCGTGTATCCGAATCGACCCTGATGGAGAGATCGGTCGACGGGACATTCGCGACCATCGGGTTCAAGCAGGTCAATGACCTGGGCGAGATGTACCGCGAGCGAGACATGGAGGGCGCGATCACTCGCATTGTCAAGGACGCCATTGGCTTGCCGCTGCGCAAGTACGTCGGCACAATTGACGACGGATGGACTTCAGGAATGGAGGGTGGCGTCCTACCACCCGTTTCGCAGACGGGGGATGATCGCACGAACCTTGTGCTGACTGATCGCTGGGAGTACGGCACGAGTCCCACCGACGCCCGGCTGCCGGTGCGTGCGTGGAAGTACACCTCCAACGAGGTCGGAGAAGATCTGTGGATCCGCACGCCGTACGACGCCGTCGGCGCGGACGACGACTTCGGCCAACGGACAGAGACGCGGTATGACTGGCGGATGCGCGCCGTCCGGACGGACGTGTACAGCGACGAGCCGCGGTTTGGCGAGCGCATCAGGTTGCGCACCACGCTGACGTTCCTGGACCATGCCGGTCGCACGCGCATGACCGTGGTATTCGGAGAGCAACCGGCGAACCTCTCGCTGAGCAGCTCGCAGGATCCGTCGCTGTTTGGGCCCAATACCTCCCTCCCTTCGCCTTCCGTTTTCCTGGCAATGTCGCCGCGGCCGCTGTCGATCACGGAGATGATGTACGAGTCGCCGACGCAACTGACGCAGCGCCGCGAGTACGACATGGCATGGAGCGGGCAGGGAACGCCGGAGTTCTGGGCGGAGTACACCTATACCGGGCGCGGCGGGAACGTCGTGCACCGCCGCACGCCGGGCGGGGCGACTGAAGTCTCGAAGGTGGACGGGCTCGGACGGGTGTACGAAGTTGCAACTGTTCTGGATGGCGGCACCGAGCCGTATGAACTCGCACGCACCGACACGGTGTACGACCCGCGCGGCAATGTGAAGGAAACCACGCGATGGGAGCGGGTGGTTTTTCCAGAGGATCCATCGACTGCTGAGGGGCGGCTCTCTGGCGCTAACGCCGTGCCCAGCACCACGCTCAACTGGTACGACTTCAAGAGCCGGCTGGTTGCAACAGCGACCATCGGCACCGAGCGTGATTCGTTCTCATCCAATACGTCCGTTGACACTAGCGCCGATCTGCCGCACGCTGAGTTCTTCACCGCCGCGACGGCATCCGACCCCACGTTACGCCCCACGATCACCGTCAGTACGGGCGGGCCGACGGGAGTTTCGCATGTGCCGTTGTGGCTGCCCGCAGGTTCCACGATGACGGTGAACCACTACAACGACGCGGGCAACCTGGACTACGTGGCCCAGTCCACTGGGGAGGTGGGTGCAGGGACGACAGGCACCCCGCATGCCTTCACATTCACAAAGTTTGTGTACTCGGGCACTGGGAAGGTGACGGAAGAGGTCCGCAACTGCACGAGCACAGACCCGCATGAACGCCAACGCACGCGGTACGTGTACCGCTTCGGCAAGCTTGAAAAGGTCATTGCCGACCAATCTCTGGAGTCGCCAGCAGGGACGGTGCGGTCCGAAACGACTCGGGTCGCGTTCGGGGCCCTCCCCGAGAACGACTATGGCGCGGATGTTGTGGACCTGGCAATGCGCGCGTACGACAACCCATCCACCGGTGTCATCTCGCACAGCGCGGGAATGACCCGATCCATGCACAAGCCCGACGCCACGGGTGCCGCTGGGTTCCAGCCCGCATTCCTGTACCGCTACGACTTCTTGGGTCGCCTGGCGGAGCGGGTAGACGCACGCAATATCTCACTGCGGTACGACTACGACTCGCTCGATCGCCTCACGGACGTGTACGTGGGGTTCTACGCCGAAGGGTCCTACAACGCCGGGTACCCAGAGGAGCCGATCTTCACGGACATCCCTGCGGACCGCATCGCGCACGTGAATGTGGCGTACGACCCGGACGGACGGTCCTACACCGTCACCACCCGCAGCAAAGGCTACTTCGCGGGCGACGTTCTGACTCAGAACCACTTTGAAGTGGACCCGCGCGGCAACCTGACAAGCGAAGCTCAAGCATTGGGTGAAGAGGATCCGGCCACGTCGCCATCGATCGGTTATGCGTGGGATGTTGGGTTTGCGAACGCCTCTCAGATGACCAGCGGGCACAAGCGGCTGCTGGCGATGGTGTACCCAGTGCCGCCGGGGCAGTCGCCGCCGCCCGGGCCGCGCACTGTGACGCTTTCGTACGGTGCGCCGGGCACTTTCACGCACGCATCTTCGATGATCGAGCAGGTCACGACGCTGGTGCCTGGCACGGCAAGCGTGAATGTTGCAACCTTCTCTTGGACAGGCGACGGGCGGCGCGCGGGCATGTCGCGGGCCAACGCGAAGATACTGGAGGACCTGGGCCTCGACGACGATCCGGCCAGCAATAGCGTGGGGTTGGTCGGCCTGGACCCGTTCGGCCGGCTCAAGGACAAGAACGTGCGGGCCGTGGCGGGCGGTGTCCCTGGAGCATCGCTGACGCGGCTGCAGTACGGGTACGACCGCGCAGGAAACCGAGTATCCGCAGTTCGGACACCCAGTCCGGAAGCGGGCGTCGGGACTTCACAGGAGCAGGCCTGCGGCTACGACGGGCTGCAGAGGCTGACGGAGTCGGCGTATCTCTCCGCCGGAGGAGGGACGCCGTTCCACAGTGATGCATGGGACTTTGATTCGCTCGGCAACTGGAGGGAGCACGACTCGACCCCGGGCGATCGCGCGCGGCCGTCGGTGAATGCCTTCGACTGCACATGGCAACTGGCGCAGGCGAGCGTGCCGTTGGACGACAGGCGCTTGTCATAGAAGAGATGGCGCCCCAGCTCCACCTTGGCTTGGGACATGGGATTGCCAGTCGGCACCTTCGGCTCAGGAAATCCCGGCGGGAGTTCCCACTGGAAGGAGTTGGCGCCCGGCAATGTCTCACCGGCGAGGGCCGCTGCCGGCAGGCGGGGCAGGGCGTCGCGTAGAGCTTTCGCGCTGTATTTGCGCACCCGCATCGCCCTGGCCACCTGGCGCACGCGGAACAGCCAGGCCAATTGCGGCGCCGGCGTATCGCTATAGTGCGTCTTGCGCGCGGCAAAGGGGAGATGGGGGATCTCGTTGGAGTTGGCGACGTCAAAAAAGCGCGCCATTCCGGTTTCAAGCTCGTCCACACTGCCGTCGCGCAGCCAGCCGCGGCGGATCATCTCCCGTACCGGATAGACCTGCAGCTGAGCGCGCCGGGCGATCCCTGGCTCAGGGCCGCCCGCCTGCGCCAGGTCGTAGGCATGCTGCAGGTTCATGAAGAATGCCGGCGCGACGCCGAACGCCTCGCCCAGCGCCTTGGCCATCTCGGGGCTCACGCCCCGTTTGCCGGAAAGGAGCAGGTTGATCGCCTGCTCGGTCGAGCCGAGGACAAAGGCGAGATCGCGCTGCAACCAGCCGCGGGCCTCCATTTCTTCGCGGATATAGGTTCCGGGGTGGGGGGTGTCTCCCACAGTCTCAGACATAGTCATGTGCGTGCTCCCACGGCCGCTTGGCGCGGCTCTTGGTCGATATCGATGATCGTGATGGACGGCGGGTTCAGGCTCTCATCGACCCGGACCGAGAAGTACCAGGAGTCCGACAAGGAGATGCGGCCGAGGCCTGAGCGCCCACGGGCCGGGCGGTAGCCGGCCGACTTCCAGCTCTTCAACGTCCGGATGTCCGGAATGGCCTGCAGCAGCCGCAGCCGGTGGCGTGCGCGTTCCCGAACACCTGCCGGCAACCCCGGCACAGGTCGATCCAGCTGGATCGCGTCCTTGAGGCCCGAATCATCGAAGAGAAGCTCCATGCTGAGGTGCATAGCGCAGCTGCGCCGCAGACACAATACACGACTGAACGCGTAGCGTTCAGTCCGCAACTCATCATTCTACGATCCATTGCGCGTTCCCCGCGTATCAAGCCTGTTTGGCGCCTCAGGGACCGGCTTATGATCCGCTTTCCTCTCTTCGCCGCTTTCCTCGCTCTGTTGCTATCCGGGTGTTCCAGCGTGGCAGAGCCTGCCAATTCCGTCGTCAAGTCCGAGCCGCCATTCGAGTTGCGCGACTATGGGCCGATGATTGTCGCCGAGACGCGGGTGCAGGGGGACTGGGACGAAGCGGGCAGCGCCGGATTTCGCGTCCTCGCCGACTTCATCTTCGGCAACAATACCAGCCGGGCGGAAATCGCGATGACGGCGCAGGCGCGGCGAGCCACCCAGCGGCCCATAAATTTCTGGCCGGGGCCGCGATAGAAGCGCTCCTCGTTGTGCTTGGTGATCACGAGCGGCAAGCGTCGGGCGCTGATGCCCGTCAGCGCGAGACGAGCGTAGAGTTCAGCCGGCGGCATGTGGGCATGGACAAGGTCGGGGGCCGTGGCGAGCATGAGGCGCCGCAGTTTTAGGATCGGCTTCAGGTCCCCGTAGTATCGGAGTCGCAGGTCGTGCGCGGGCACGCCCAGGTCCCGATAGGAGCCGCGCAGGTAGGCGACGGTGACGCGCATCCCGGCGCGGCGCTGG
>CALLYM010000243.1 GCA_937858155.1 uncultured Phycisphaerales bacterium
GGGCGGGCGCCGTGCCCACCGCGCTGCCCCTCCGACGTGCGCGGCGGCTTGCGCCTGTCGTCGTGGTGGTGGGCGTGGGGCTGCAGGTGCGGGTGGTGGGCCCGGTCGGCCCTGGGGAGGGGCGCGTGGGCGGGGTCCTTGTAGTCCGGCTGGTCGTCCTTGACGGGGATCGGTTTTCGCGTGAAGCGCTCGACGTCGCGGAGCAGGGCCCGCTCTTCGCCGCTGCAGAACGTGATGGCGTGCCCGCTCGCGCCCGCGCGGGCGGTGCGCCCGATGCGGTGGACGTACGTCTCGGGCACCTCGGGGATCTCGTAGTTGATGACGTGAGAAACCTCGTCCACGTCGATGCCTCGAGCGGCGATGTCGGTCGCGACGAGGACAGGGAGGTCGCCATCGCGGAACGCGTCCATCGTGCGGGTGCGCTGGGACTGGCGCTTGTTGCCGTGGATGGCCTCCGCGCCGATCCCGGCGCGGGAGAGGTCACGCGCGACGCGGTCGGCGCCGTGCTTGGTGCGCGTGAACACGACGACGCGGGTCATGAACTCCCGCTGGAGGAGGTAGCGCAGGAGCGCGGGCTTGTTGATCTTGTCGACGTGGTAGACGCACTGGTCGATGCGGTCCGCCGTAGGTTTGTCGGGGGCGACCTTGACGAGCACGGGGTCGTGCAGGAGTGAATGAGCAAGGTCCTTGATGTCGCTGGGCATCGTTGCGGAGAACAGGAGCGTCTGGCGCGGGTGTTTGGCGTCTCGCTTGGGCAGCTTGGCCACGACGCGGCGGATGTCGTGGATGAAGCCCATGTCGAGCATGCGGTCGGCCTCGTCCAAAATGAAGGTGCCGACGTGCGAGAGGTCGCCGAAGCCCTGATTCAGCAGGTCGAGCAGGCGCCCGGGCGTGGCGATAAGGATGTCCACGCCGTGGTTCATCGCGCGGGCCTGAGGGTTCTGGTTCACGCCCCCGAACACCGTGGTGTAGGTCAGGGTGGTGAACTTCCCGTAGACACGCACGCTCTCGGCGATCTGGGCAGCGAGCTCGCGCGTGGGCGTGAGCACGAGGGCACGGATGGGGCGCATCGTGCCGCGGGGCAGCTGGGGCGTGCGGCAGAGAATGTCCAGGAGGGGCAGAGCAAAGGCGGCGGTTTTGCCGGTGCCTGTCTGCGCGAGGCCCATCAGGTCCTTCCCCGCGAGGATGTGGGGGATGGCTTGTGCCTGGATCGGGGTGGGGGTGTCGTAGCCCTCGGCCTTGACGGCTTGGGCGATCGGGTCGGAGAGGCCGAGTTGAGAGAACTTGATGGGGAGTGTCCTTGGGTTGGAAGGTGTCGGTGGGCGGAAGTTCAGCGGCGGGTTGTCATGCGGGCTGGAACGTCGAGACGTCCTTGATGTCGAACGCGACAAACTGACCCTCTCGGAAGTCCGCCGCTTCCTGCCGAGAATCGCCGGGCGTGCAGTGGACGATCGTGCCCGCGTCGACGACGAGCACGCCGTCGCGGACCGCGATGATCGTGCCCTGCATGCGCCGGGGGCGGCCGATAACGGGCTCGATGTACTGCCCGCCGGTCTGCGTGACGTCGATGCGCCGGGCCTGGACATGGATGGTGCCGATCAGGCGTTTCCCGGGCTGGGTGGCGACGGGTCCGGAGGGCATGAGGTGGAGTTCGTAGTTGGTGTTGGGAACTAGGAAGACGACGTACTCCGGCCGGGTCGCGGTGGCAGAAATAGCCGCGCCAAGCACGCCACGCGCAAGCGTGGGGTCGATTTTGGAAGTCGGGTGGGGAGTGATCATGGCGGCGGAGGGTATGGTTGTGTTTGTGGGCGGGCCCTTGTGCACGGGAGTTGTGCACCTGGCTCGGGGCGGTGCCCGATATTGGGCATTGTCCACCCGTTTGCGCGGGGCGTGTGTTGCTGCGCGCATGGAGCTGCAATTTTCTGACCGAGCGTCGATCACCCAGCATGATCCATTACATGACCAGCGAGGGATTGGGCTCACCGTGGGTGGGTAATGAGCTGCGCATCGTGACACAGGCGGGGGTGATGGTGCGGCTGCACTGCATGCGGACGCCGGCAAAGATCCACTTTGATAGCCCATGGGCGGCGCAGCTGCAGGCGGGGGCAACAGTGCTCTACCCGATCCCGCCGGTGGAAGTTTTCCTCGCCGCGCTGGTGGGGCCATTCCTCTTTGGAAGCCGGTTCTTCAGCGCGTTGGGGAATGCCCTCTTTGGCGAGCGGGAGAACGTGAGGGCGAGGCTGGCGGCCTTCGCGCACTTCTTCGTCGCATGCATGTGGGCGCGGCGGTTGAGGAAGTCGGGCGAGAATGTCTCGCACATCCACGCGCAGTGGGCGTTCAGCAGCGCGAGCATCGCGATGTACGGGGCGTGGCTGCTGGGCGTGCCGTTCAGTTTCACCGGGCACGCGGTGGACCTGACGCGCCAGCGCGTGGCCCTGCGGGACAAGATCAGGCGTTCGAAGTTCATCATCGCCATCAGCGAGTGGCACAAGCGGTTTTACATCGAGCAGGACCGCGGCGCGACGCCCAGCCTGGCGGACAAGATCCACGTCGCGTACTGCGGCATCTACACCAACGAGATGGTGCCGCCCGCGCCCGAGTCCATCGCGGCGCGGCGCGCGCGGGGCGAGCCATTCACGATCCTCTCCGCGGGGAGGCTCATCGAGAAGAAGGGCTTCCCGTACCTCGTCCGTGCGTGCAGGGTGCTCAAGGACAGGGGGCGCAACTTCCGATGCGTCATCGCGGGATCGGGTCCTGATGAAGCCGAGTTGCGCGGGCTCATCGCCTCGCTGGGTGTGGGCGACGTCGTCAAGATGACCGGGAAGGCGCTCCAGCAGGAGACAATCCCGGGGTTCATGCACACGGGCGACTGCTTCGTGCTCGCGTGCGTGTGGGCCAAGGACGGCGACGTCGACGGGCTGCCCCAGTTGACGATGGAAGCGATGGGCTGCGGTCTGCCCGCGGTGACGACGCGCCTGGTCGGGAACCCCGACCTGGTTGTGCATGAAAAAACAGGCCTGCTTGTGGACGTCAACGACGGTCACTCCGACGCGCACTTCCCGGACCGGCTCGCCGACGCGCTCGAAAGACTGATGGGCGACCCTACGCTTCGCGAGCGTCTTGCGTCCGCGGGTCGTGCCCGCATCTTCGAGGTTTTCGACATCACGCGCAGCCTCGGCGTGCTCATCGATCAGTACAGGAAAGCCCTGAAGTGAGCGTCTGGACATGAAGGCACCCGCATGATCATCTCGCAGACACCATACCGCGTCTCTTTCGCGGGCGGCGGGACCGATCTGCCCGCGTTTTACAAGAGCGAGTACGGCGCGGTGCTGAGCGTCGCGGTGCAGAAGCACATGTACGTGTGCCTGTCCAAGCGCTTTGAGCCCAGCGTGCGCGTGGCGTACAGCAAGACGGAGATCGCCGAGACGCGGGACGATGTGCAGCACACCATCGTGAAGGCCGCGCTCAAGATGGTGGACCTGGGGCCCCACATGGAGATCGTGACCATCGGCGACGTGCCGGCGGGCACGGGCATGGGGTCGAGCTCGACGCTGACCGTCGGCCTGCTCAACGCGCTGTACGCGATGAAGGGCCAGATCGTGAGCGGGAAACGCCTCGCGGAGCAGGCCTGCCAGATCGAGATCGACATCCTGGGCAGCCCCATCGGGAAGCAGGACCAGTACGCAGCGGCGTTTGGCGGGTTCAACTACATCCGCTTCAACCCCGATGAGAGCGTGGACGTGCAGCCGGTGCCGTGCAACCCGGACACGTTGACGGAGATCGAGCGCCGCACGCTCATCCTGTACACCGAGAAGAAGCGTGACGCCAACGACATCCTGAAGAAGCAGAGCGACGGCAGCGGCGAGCGCGACAAGCAGCGCGTGCTGCGGGAGATGCGCGACCTGGCGAGCGAGATGCGGGCGGTCGTCAGCGGGCGCGGGAACGTGGACGAGTTCTGCCGCCTCATGCACGTGGGGTGGGAGCTCAAGCGCAGCCTGGGCTTTGGCATCTCCGATACGCAGATCGACGAGTGGTACGACGCGGCCCGGAAGGCAGGGGCACAGGGCGGGAAACTGCTCGGTGCGGGCGGCGGCGGGTTCCTGTACCTGCTCGCGCCGCCGGAGAAGCACGAGGGGATCCGCGCAGCGCTGGGCAACCCGCGGACGCTGCCCTTCCAGATTGACAGGCTCGGGAGCAGGATTATTTTCATCAGTTAGCGAAAGCATGAACGGTGCGTAGGGGAACTAGTCAACCCATTCTGATTTTTTATTGCCCGCTTGTGCATTCCGGCGTTGAACACATCGTCGACCATCCAACGGTCTTCGAGGACGTTGTGCAGCGTGTAGGGACGCCTCCGATTCCGGCAAAGGTGTCTCTCTACATGAACCACAAGGACCAAGGCTGCGGCCCGGAGCCAGAGGGCTACTGGCATGATGGCATTGACAAGCAAGGCGTACACCACATCAGTTTTTCATGCAGCGCGGGCAGGTCAAGTCGCTTGACGCGTCCGCAGTGGATCAAGTTTGCGGCCAACGCCGTGAAACTGGTGCTCGCCGACGCTGCTGGAATTCGCACGCCGGGGCAAGTCACCATTGCGCGTGGTGATCCGTTCGCTGTGATTCTGGGATCTTTGCACCGCCGGAAGGGCTCTCGAAGAGTTTACAAAGAGCCCGTGTTCATCGAGCGCCACCGCCGGGAGGTCGAGGTGGCGGTGCCAATCCGGCGATGGAGGCGAGCGGGCCAAAAGGAACAGGCGAGGCTGTCCGCCGCGCTCGATTCGTGCGTCGAAAACGCCAGAGGGGCGACCATCGAGGACATCGGCATGTCGCTCAAGAGTGCCGAGTGGACGTTCACATGTACGAAGAAGGGACTTCGTGGCTTGATTGCTGGTGTAAGGCAGGCATTTGAGGGAAGTCCGTTGCGTTCAGGGTCCAAAGCGGTTTGGCGAGTGGCCTACTCCGGTACACGCGGGCGGTCGATAAGGCTCTGAGCCGCACTACGCTTGAACACACCACGCACCAGCCTTTCTGAGTGCCCACGTGTTCTCCGTGTTCAAGTCTTTTCTGGAGTCTTCCATGGCCGGCACGATGATCACGACCCCCGCCGAATACGTCACCGAACTTGCGCGCGCCGCATCCACCATCGAGCAGCGCGCGGTGCAGCGGTACGCGGACGCACTCTTCGACGCGTGGACGCACGACCGCCAGGTCCTCATCTTCGGCAACGGCGGCAGCCACGCGAACGCGAGCCACACCGTCGCGGACTATGTCAAGACCGCGATGGTCGACGGCAAGCGCCGACTGCGGGCGCTGTGCATGAGCGACAACCTGCCCATGCTCACCGCGCTCGGGAACGACATGGGGTACGACACGACGTTCTCGTTCCCGCTCGAGTCGTACGGGCGGAAGGGCGACCTCGCCGTGGCGATTTCATGCTCGGGCAACTCGCCGAACATCCTGCGGGCGGCGGAGGTAGCGAAGAAGGGCGGCATGACGCTCGTGGCGCTCACGGGCATGAAGGGTGGGAAGGTGGGCCCGATGGCGGACATTCATATTAACGTGGCGAGCGACAACTTTGGGGTGATCGAGGACCTGCACATGAGCGTGGGGCACATCACCGCCCAGATGTTCCACAACCGGCTGAAGACGGCCTAGGCGGGCGTTCTCTTGTTCGAGAGAGCCTGTAAGTGCTCGCGTAACCTCAGATTTCGTTGGCCCCCTGCCCTTTGGAGCGATGTTCATGCACGTCCTCATCACCGGCGGTGCCGGTTTCATCGGGTCCCACACCGCCGACGCCTGCCTCAAACTCGGGTACAGGGTCCGCGTGCTGGATTCGCTCGAGGAGCCGGTGCACCCCGGGCACCGCAAGCCCGCGTACCTCGACCCGCGGATCGAGTTTGTGAAGGGCGACGTGCGCGACGAGAAGGTGCTGCTCGACTGCCTGCGGGGCGTCGACGCGGTGTACCACCTTGCCGCGTTCCAGGACTACCTGCCGGTGTTCTCGCGGTACTTTGATGTCAACGTCACGAGCACCGCGCTCATTTATGAACTGATCGTGCGCGAGAAGCTGCCCATCAAGAAGGTCATCGTTGCCAGCAGCCAGGCGACGCTGGGCGAGGGGCTCTACCTCGACGCCGACGGCAAGCGGTGCCTGCCCGACATCCGCGACGACACCCAGCTCGCGGCTGGTGACTTTGAGTGCCGTGCTCCCAGGGGCTTCCGGGGCCCGCTCAAGTGGCAGGCCACCGATGAAACCGTCGCCAACCCGCAGAACCAGTACGGCATCTCGAAAATCGCCGAGGAGAAGGTCGCCCTGTTCCTCGGCAAGCGGTACGGCGTGCCGAGTGTCGCGATGCGGTATTCCATCGTGCAGGGTCCGCGCCAGTCGTTCTACAACGCGTACTCGGGCGCATGCCGCATCTTCTGTTTGTCGTTCCACACCGGTCGCGAGCCCGACATCTACGAGGACGGCACGCAGGTGCGGGACTTTGTGAACATCCACGATGTTGTGGACGCGAACCTCGCGGTGCTGCACACGCCGAAGGCGGACTATGAAATGTTCCACGTCGGCGGCGACAAGGCCTGCACCGTCGCCGAGTTTGCGTCCATCGTCGCCGAGGTCTTCGGCGTGAAGGGCTACACGCCCCGCCCGTGCGGCAAGTACCGCTTCGGCGATACACGCCACATCTACAGCGACGTCTCGAAGTTGCGGGCGCTGGGGTGGAAGCCCCAACGGACCACCCTCCAGAGCGTCGAGGCGTACCGGGAGTGGTTGAAGAGCGCGGACAACGTCGCCGCGATCCTGGAGTACGCCCAGAAGGCGATGGCGAAGATGAACGTGGTGAGGGACGTCAAGAAGTGAAGCGCGAGCCGCGTGATAACTCCGATGTCCACGTCCTGCTCACCGCGGCGGGCATCGGTTCGCGCCTGCGCCCCATCACCGACACGCTTGCCAAGTGCCTTGTCCCGATTGCGGGCAGGCCCCTGCTGGATTACTGGTTCGACGCCCTCCGGAAGGCGGGCATCCGCGAGGTGCTCATCAACACGCACCACCTGCCCGAGCAGGTGAGGGATTACATCGCCGCAAAGAACGCGACAGGCCTGTTCCGCGTGCGGGAGACGTACGAGCCGACGCTGCTCGGGAGTGCGGGCACCATCACGGCGAACAAGGACTTCGTGCCGATCGACAGCGAAGCGCTCATCATTTACTCGGACAACCTGAGCGACCTCAATCTGTCTGCGTTCCTTGACTACCACCGCTCGCACGCGGACCCCTTCACCATGCTGCTTTTCCGCGCCCAGTTCCCGGAGAAGTCGGGCATCGCGGAAGTGGACGGTGGGGCCCGGGGCAAAGTTCTCTCGTTTGTCGAGAAACCCAAGCACCCAAAGTCCAACCTCGCCAATGCGGGCGTCTACGCGATGACGGCAGAGTGCTGGCACGAGATCGCGTCGTGGAAGGCGTTCGACATCGGCTTTGACGTCCTCCCCAGGCTGGTCGGGCGGATGCACGCGGTCGAGATCGCGGAAGAAATTGGTTCGTACCACCGGGACATCGGCACACACGAGAGCCTTGCAATCGCCAACACCGACGCACAGCGTGTCTTCTCACATTGAGGGTTCTCCATGTCTTCCTTTGAACTCATCTCCCGTGCCGTGCTCCTCGACCGTGGCCACGTCCTGCTCTGCAAAAACCTCAAGCGCGGCTACTACTACCTCCCTGGCGGTCACGTGGAGTTCTCCGAGTCTGCATCGGACGCTGCCCAGCGCGAGTTGATCGAGGAGACCGGCTTGCGCATTCATGTCCACCAGTGCCTGCTCGTCGAAGAACACAGCTTCACGCAGCGGGGCAAGAAAAAGGCAAGGCGGCGCCACGAGGTGAACGTGCTGTTCCTGGCCCGCTTCGCACGAAAACGCCGCACGCTCCAGCCGGTCAGGAGCCGCGAAAGCCATATCGCGTTTGAGTGGATTCCGATCACGCGTTTACGTTCCATCCGACTACGCCCTACGCACCACGCTGCGGCAATCCGCCGGGCAGCCCGCGGAGCATTCGCAACCGTGTTCGACTCCCGCACCAACGAGCCGTAACAGTCCCCGTGACCACCACGCCCGCCATCTTCCTCGACCGCGACGGCACGATCATCCGCGAGGTGCACTACATCTCGCGCCCGGAGCAGGTGGAGTTGATCCCCGGCGCGGCGCGGGCGATCGCGCGCCTGCGGGCGGCGGGCTTTGCGTGCGTGGTGGTCAGCAACCAGTCGGGCGTGGGGCGAGGGATGCTCACCGGGAGCGACATGTGGAGCGTCCAGCACGAGGTCGAGCGCCAACTCGCCGCGGCGGACCCCGGCGCGGTGCTCACCGCATCGTACTTCTGCACCTTTGCACCACCAAAGGACTCCGACACCGCCGCCGACCGGCGGTCGCGGATCGACCACCCCGACCGCAAACCCGCCCCCGGCATGCTGCTGCGCGCCGCGCGCAAGCACGGGCTGGACCTGGCGCGATCCTGGATGATCGGTGACATGGAGAGCGATATCCGGGCTGGGCAGAACGCAGGGGTTCAGGCGACCGTTCACGTTCTAACCGGCCACGGCGGCACGCAGCCAAGCGCGTCACGTCTTGCAACACACACCGTGCCGGACCTTCTGCACGCGGCGGACCTCATTCTCAGGCAATAACTGCCGGGCCCGGCCGTGCCCAGCCGATCCACCCCAGCCATGAGCGCCGCCCCGTCCAAGCCCGCGACCCATGCCCCGCGTCAGGTGCTGTACATAGCGCCAGACCGTCCGTGGGCGCGATGGACTAATTCAGGCGTATCGCTGGAGATCGCTACACGCCTCCAGCAGCAGGGGCTTCTCTACGGCGCCCTCTCCCGTTACGACACCGACCTCAGCGGTCTCCACGGGCCGAACCACTTCCGGATGCTGTGGGATAAGGTCGCGTTCCGCCTCCGGGGCAAGCGCCAGGACCCGACCAAGGCTTCGCGCGAGTGGCGCAGCGAGCGCGAAGGAGTCATCGGGCAGTTGCTGCGGACGCTGCCCGCGGGCACCGCCGTGCTGTACCACTACGTCGTGCCCGAGCTTGATCTTTCCCTGCCCATCCGCCGGTTCCTGTTCCAGGACATGACACCCGAGGACGGAGTGCAGGGAGGCGGGTTCGGCTACGACAAGAAGACGCCTGACGAAGTGCGCGCCATACACGATCACCATGCCCGCACGTACCCGCACATCGAGGGTGTCGTGTCGTTCGCGTCCTTTGTGGCGGAGTCGCTCGCGCGGCACTACGCCTTCCCGCGGGAGAAGGTGTTCGCGATCGGCGCGGGGCCCATCCGCACCTTACCGGCGATGCCACCGCAGTCCGTGGACCGTTACGCGGCCCGCCGCATCCTATTTGTAGGCCGCGCGTGGGAGCGCAAGGGCGGCCCCATCGTGCTGGAAGCGTTCGAGCACGTGCGGAGCGCCTACGCGGATGCCACGCTGACCGTGGTTTCCAGCCTCGCGAAGTTCGACCCACGCCCTGGTGTGACGCACATCCCTTTCGCGAGCGACGATCAACTCCGGAACCTCTTCAGTACGTCCAGCGTGTTCACCATGCCCAGCCTCTGCGAGACATGGGGTCTGGTCTACTGCGAGGCTGCCGCCCATGCTCTCCCAACAGCAAACTTCGATAACTGGGCCCTGCCCGATATTGTCGAGCACGGCAAGACGGGCGTGCTGACTCCCACGCACACCGCCCGGGGGCTGGCGGATGCTCTCATCGACGCTCTGCGAGACCCCAATCGCCTGCGTGAGATGGGAGCGGGCGCGGCGCATCGGGTGCACACTGTGCTCGACTGGCCCCACGTCATGGACCGTCTGCTCGCCGCGGTCGCACCTGAGGCACTCCACGGTCGTACGCCGGTGTGGATGCGTCCACGCTAAGGATGTTTCCCGGCGACCTGCACGCCGGTACGCTTGGCCGATGCGTTCAAAATTCCCACCCGTCATCCATGCTCTTCCCGCCGCTCTTCTGCTCACTTCCTGCGCGGTGGCGCAGCCGCAGCCGACGAACACCCTCTCGCCGGACCTCGCTGCTTCAATCCAGGCCCGGCCCAGTGAACTGGCGGTCGCCATCGACCAATTCCAGGCGGACTGGGGGGCGTTGGGCAGGACCTACCGAGTAGACACGTCGCCCCGGCGCCGTGAACGGCTGATGGCGTTGTGCGATTCGTGGCTGTCGCAGGTGTCCACGCTCGACACTTCAGGCTTCAGCGTCGCAGGGAAGGTGGACGCGTTCCTGTTCTTGAACCATCTCCGCCATGAGCGCAGGCTGCTGGAGCGTGACCAGGCCAGGTACGCGGCTATTGAGCCCCGTGTGCCGTTCGCTCACATCATCGACGACCTGGAAGAAGCACGCCGCCACGGCGACGCGCTGGATTATGAAAAGGCCGCCGGAGCCTTGGACGATCTCCGCCAGCAAGTCGACAAGTCGAAGACAGACTTCGAAGCCGGCTGCAAGGAACAGTCCGACGGCCCTTCCCGCGTCATCTCGCCGACGACCGCAAAGCAGGTGCTGCGCGTGGTCGAGTCGCTGCAGTCAGACCTCGCCGAGTGGCACGACTTCTACGACACGTACGACCCGCAGTTCAGTTGGTGGACGCGGAGACCGTTCGACGGCGCGATGGAATCGCTGCGTGGAATGACAACCATCGTGCGTGAGAAGGGGGTGGGGATCACGACAGACAACCCCAACGTCATCGTCGGTACGCCCATAGGGCGGGACGAACTCGTGGAGGAGCTGCGCTTTGCGATGGTCCCTTACTCGCCAGAGGAACTGCTCGCGATCGCAGACCGCGAGGCGGTGTGGTGCCATGCGGAGCTGAAGAAAGCCTCGCAGGACATGGCCCTCGGGGACGATTGGAAGGCCGCGCTGGAGCGGGTGAAGTCCGCCCATGGCGCGCCCGGCGAACAACCCGCCCTCATCAGGCACCTGGCGCAAGAAGCGGTCGCATTTGTCCGCGACAAGGACCTCATCACGGTGCCCCCGCTCGCGGAAGAGACCTGGCGGATGGACATGATGTCGCAGGATCGCCAGCTCGTCACCCCGTTCTTCACCGGTGGGGAGGTCATCAGCGTCGCATTCCCGACGGAGGGCATGGACCACCAGCAGAAGGTCATGTCGCTGCGGTCGAACAACAGGCCGTTCGCGCGCGCAACGGTGTTCCACGAGCTCATGCCGGGCCACCACCTTCAGCAGTACATGGAGTCCCGCTGGCGCACATACCGTGCCCCGTTCTCGACCCCATTCTGGACCGAGGGCTGGGCGCTCTATTGGGAAATGCTGCTGTGGGACCAGGGCTTCCCGCGCACGCCCGAGGAGCGGATCGGCATGCTGTTCTGGCGCACGCACCGGTGCGCCCGCATCGTTTTTTCTCTTCGATTCCACCTCGGAGAGTGGTCACCCCAGCAGTGCGTGGACTATCTCGTCGCCGAGGTGGGGCATGAGAAGGCGAGCGCCGAGGGCGAGGTGCGGCGCGCCGTGTCCGGGGACTACGAGCCGCTGTACCAGGCCGCGTACATGCTGGGCGGCCTGCAGCTTCGCGCCCTCCACCAGGAGCTTGTCGGCAGCGGCCACTGGACCAACCGGGAGTTCCATGATGCTGTTATGCGTGAGAGCAACATCCCCATCGAGGCCGTGCGGGCGATCCTGACCAGGCAGGGCATGGGGCTGGACTATCAATCTTCCTGGCGATTCGACGACGCAAACAAGTGAGGAGCGGACCTAAAGTGTCGTACTGGGCGTGCCATTCGCCTGATCCGCACGTGAGAAGGGTCCCATCCGCATGAACATCCTCGTCACCGGCGGCGCCGGGTTTGTCGGCTCCGCCTGCACCCGCTGGCTCGTGAAGCACGGGCACAACCCGGTTGCCTACGACAACATGAAGGAAGGCCACAAGTCCGCCGTGCCCGACGGGCGCCTGGTGGTGGGCGATATCCAGTCCACCGACGCCCTCGCCGCGCTCATGACCAGGCTCAGGACCGACGCGGTCATGCACTTTGCCGCCGCGACGTACGTCGGGGAGAGCGTGACCAACCCAGACTACCACTACGGCAACAACGTAGGCGGCACGCTCTCGCTGCTGCGGGCCATGCAGAAGGCGGGCGTGAAGCGCATGCTCTTCTCCAGCACGTGCGCCACGTACGGCATGAACCCCAAGGTACCGATGAACGAAGAGAGCGCCCAGGACCCCTTCTCCCCGTACGCGCGCACCAAGCTCGCCGTCGAGTGGATGATCCGCGACTTTGCGCACGCGTACGGACTGGGATTCACACTTCTGCGGTACTTCAACGCCGCCGGCGCGGACGAGGACGCGAGGCACGGCGAAGACCACCGCCCCGAGACCCACATCATCCCGCTCGTGCTTGATATCCCCATGGGCCGCCGCAAGGAGTTCACCCTCTTCGGCACCGACTACCCCACGCCCGACGGCACCTGCATCCGCGACTACATCCACACCGCCGACCTTGCGCAGGCCCACCAGCTCGCGATCGAGGCGACGACGGATAAAACCGCGGAGGTCTACAACATCGGCACCGGCAACGGCCAGTCCAACCTCCAGATCATCAAGGCGTGCGAGGAGGTGACGGGCGTCAAGGTGCCCATCAAGACCGCCGAACGCCGGCCGGGCGACCCGCCCGCGCTCGTCGCAGACCCCACCAAGCTCAAGGCACGCCTGGGCTGGAAGCCCAAGTACGGGAACATTGTGGACACAGTCCGCACAGCGTGGAACTGGCACAGGGCCAACCCCAGCGGCTACCCGGACTGAACGTTCGCGCCATCAAGCCGCGCGACGGACGGGCCGGGCGTCGTGCATCCACCGCACGACTTCGCTCGCGGGCATCGGGCGGGCGAACAGGTACCCCTGCCCCACGTCGCAGTCGCACGCCTGGAGCTGCACAAGCTGGGAGACGGTCTCGACACCCTCCGCCACGACCTGCAACCCCAGGTTGTGGGCGAGCATGATGATCGAGCTCACAATCGCGGAATGCTCACGCTGCCCCGTGATCCGGCTGACGAAGGACCGGTCGATCTTCACGCCGTCAAAGGGCATCTCGTGGAGGCTCGCGAGCGAGGAGAGACCCGTGCCGAAGTCGTCCATGTGGAGCTTGCAGCCCAGCGCGCGCACGCGATCGCAGGTATCTCGCAGGGAATCCTGGTCCGCCATGAACACGCTCTCGGTCAGTTCCACGGTGAGCTGGTCCGGGCGGATGCCCGCGGAAGAGCACGCGTCTGCGATCTCGCCGACGAACGAAAGCTCGCGGACCTGCCGCCGGCTGAAGTTGACCGCGACGCTCAGGTTCTCGATGTCCACGCCCCTGGCGCGCCATGACGCCATGTCCTCACAGACGGTGCGCAGCGCAGCGCGGCCGATCGGGACCATAAGCCCCGACTGGTCCGCGACATCGAGGAACGCGTCCGGTGAGAGCAGGCCGCGCTCGGGGTGCTGCCACCGCAGGAGGGATTCGAAGCCCAGC
Organism: uncultured Phycisphaerales bacterium; assembly: GCA_937858155.1. Classification (GTDB taxonomy): domain Bacteria; phylum Planctomycetota; class Phycisphaerae; order Phycisphaerales; family UBA1924; genus BJHL01. The sequence continues at coordinate 13,511 of CALLYM010000243.1, forward strand.
GCACGCCCGGACTCCATCTCCATCAGCGGCTGGTAAACCACCTTCACCTGCCCACCCTCAACCGCCGCGCGCAGCTCCTGCTCCGTGCGCAGTCGCGCCATGGATTCCTGGTGCATTCTGGCGTCAAAGATGACGTGGCGCCCCTTGCCGCCGTGCTTGGCGCGGTACATGGCGGTATCCGCATCGCGCAGCAGGTCCCCCGGGTCTCTGTATGAGGTCGTGCCCATCAGCACGCCCACGCTCGCGGAGAGCATCAGCCGTTGCCCGGCGATCACGACGGTCTGCGAGAGCTCGGCACGGATCTGGGCCGTCAGCTGCAGCACGCCGTCCCTGGTCCCCGCGTCCCGCAGGAGCACCACGAACTCATCGCCCCCCAGCCGGCACACCATGGGCGACAGGCCCGGTGACCTGTCGCACACATCGCACAGGCGAGACGAGAAGTACTTCAGCACCTCATCGCCCACGTTGTGCCCGAGGCTGTCGTTGATGACCTTGAAGTCGTCGAGGTCGATGAAAAGCACCGCGTACTGCGCGTCACCCAGGTCGGCCCGCTTCAGGCATTGCCCCAGCTCCTCGAGCATGACCGACCGGCTGGGCAGCCCCGTGAGCGTGTCGTGCGTCGCCGCGAAGTGGAGCTTCTGCGCCGTCGCTGCGTGACGCTCGATCTCCTGCGTGAGGAGGGCGTTCCGCTCCTCCAGCTTGCGCATGAGCTCGCGCATTTCCTGCGACGAGGTCCGCATCGCACGGTCGATAAGGTGCCGATCGTCGTCGTTGGACTGGTACACCTCCGACATCTGCTCCACGAACCTCTTCCACGACGCGAGGTCCGGCAGGTCGTCGCCGGTCATCCCGAGCTTACGCAGCTGCCTTGCGAGCGTCCGGTGCATCGCGTCCTCCTGTCCGCTCCGCGAACACCGTGAGAGTCACCGTCTGGTTGTGCAGCTCGCACGACGATCCGACCATCGGGGAGATTTCCCCGTACGAGTAGAAGCCAACGTGCGGCATGCCCGGGGCGAGGTGGTTGACAACCTCCTCCAGCTCCTCCTCGGTGCGGTGCTTGAGGATGATCCGCCGCCCAACGCAGCTGATGGGCACGCACGCCGCGCTCGTGCCCGGTATGTCGCCCAGGGAAATCATCGAAGCTGCTTCCGAGGCGCCGTCGATGATGCGGTCAAAGTCCGCCCGCATCAGCTGCACCGTGGCACCCTGAGGAATATCGCCCGCGAACGTCATGCTCCCCGCCTCGCGCGAGGTGCCCAGCACCGTCCGCACCACCACGGCCTGAGACCCGTTCCGCCGGAGCGCCAGCGGGAACAGCAGCGCCGAGGCGGGCAGCCCGGCGGCGTGCTCGCCCAGGTACCGCTCGTACACGCTGAGCGCGGGCTCGTTGTCGAGTTCAAAGAGCACATTGTCCTTCGAACGTGTCACCACCCGCTCGGGCCCGAACGTGTCCCACCCTCCCTTGCACCCATGCCACAACGAAACCGAGTCATCCCCGTACAAGCCCACAGCGACCGCCATGCCCTGTGCCGGCGCCCCGTCGCAGCACACCCAGGTCCGCAGGAACCGTTCGCCGTCCCCCGCCAGGCCGCCCGTCACCGGGACACCCGCGGGCAGCTTCGATGCCATGCCGGAGCACAACTGCGTGCCGTTACTCTGGGTGCCATCACTGAGCACAAAGACGCCCCGAAGGTTGCCGCGACAGAGCTGATCACCGACTTCACACCCAGCCCGGAAAGAGCCGCCTTCCCCGTTCACCCGCGCGGACGCCACGCGCAGCGTGGCACGGTCAAAGCGCATGACCATCGCATCGACGCCACCGTCCCGCACGCTGTCCCCGCGGATCTGCCCGGATGTGGAGCAACCAAGCACGTGCCCGCGCGGGAACGCCGCGCGCAGCGCCTCGAGCCCTTCGGGCCGGTCGAGGCACTCGCTCCCGCCGAACGCCAGCACCAGCGTGGATTCGCTGTCCAGAGCGCCGATGTCGTCAGGCCACCGGCGACCAATATCCCACGATGCCGTGCTTGTTTTCATCCGTGCACTTCCTATGAAAGACCTCGCCAGCTATCGGCTTTGACGGATGTCCAGGTCAGGATTGTGGGCAATCCTGCGTATGGGACGCCGTTATCAACTCCCCGACTTTGAGGAGTTTCGCCCTCGTGGATACAAGTATGGGACGCCTGCGCTCGCACTCCCCCTCCCGTGCAGCGTGACCACCGTACATTCCAGACGCATCGGGTGACCAACCACCTGTTCCATCTCCCGCCTGATCTTCCGGTCCCCATCGACGACGGGGCCGCGTCACACCTGCGCGGAGCCACACTGCCGCAGATTGTTCTCCCGGCGACGCACGGCGCTCCCGTGCCGCTGCACACGCTGCACCGCGCGGTCATTTTCTTTTATCCGCGTACAGGCGTCCCCGGCTTCCCGACCGGCCGAGACTGGGACGAAATCCCCGGAGCCCGCGGCTGCACGCCCCAGTCCTGCGCATTCCGGGACATGAATTCCGAGTTCGTGGCTCTCGGTGTATCACTCTTCGCTTGCAGCACGCAGACGACGACCTTCCAGCAAGAGTTCTCGCAACGAAACCACATCCCGTTCCCCATCCTGTCCGATGCGGACCTCGTCCTGACCCGCCAGCTCCGCCTCCCCTGCTTCGAGTTCGCCATCCACGACTTCGGTGGGGGAGGTCCAACCACGCTCATCAGGCGCATGGCGTGGTACGTCGAAAGCGGTGCCATCCGCCACGTCTGGTACCCCGTGTTCCCCCCGGACAAGAACGCCGAAGAGGTTTTCTCCTGGCTCCGTCAATCGCGCGGATAAGCGCGGCATGGTTCTCGGTCGCGCCCACCTCACCATGCGTGGAGCCCCCGGGTCTCCAACAATCCCCTCATGCTCACGCTCGCTTGGATCATGGCGGTGGGGATGATCGGGCCAGACGACAAAGCCAGGGAAGCGTCCCCCGCGACCCCGCTCAGGCTTGTCCCGTCCGGCGCTGCCCAGAAGCTCGGTCGGTACTTCCCAACCAAGGCAGAGGCCGCGCCCCCGACCGGGGATGGCGCGACCAAGCTCCCGCCCGATCTCGCCGAGCCCCTCTCCGGAAAGTTCGCCATCGCGAGCGGCGTTCAGTTCGTGCTCGGGAAAAACGCCTCGGGCGCAGACGTCCTGGTCGTGGACACCAACAACAACAACGACCTCCGCGACGACGCGCCCGCCACCCTTTCCACCACCAAGTACGGCATAGAGAAGAAGTTCACCCGCAGCGAGGGTGTGTTCTCTGTCAATATCGGTTCCGCGGGCGAAGCGCACGCGTTCCGCTGGTTCCGGTTTGACCCCACAGACCCCGACCGCTCGGCGCTGGCCCGCACCATCCACTACTACCGGGATTACGCCCGGGAGGGCGACGTCACACTGGCAGAGAAGCCGTACCACATCATGCTGGCCGACGACCGGAACACCGGCTCGTTCGACAGCGCCCGCGCGGGTGCTCTGGTCAACCTCTACATCGACCTCGACCGGAATAACGCGTTCGACCCTCGGACGGAGGTGTACGACATCTCCCAGCCGTTCGCCATCAACGGCCAGGCGTTCGAGGTAAAGGAAGTGGCCCCCTTGGGCGCGTCCCTCCGCATTGTCCCCTCGGACAAGGTAGTCGAAGAGCTGCACCCGCCCGCGGACCTGCGCGTGGGCGGCCACGCCTCGTCGTTCACGGGGTCAACGCCCGCCGGCAAAGTTGTGAAGTTCCCCGAAGACTACCGCGGAAAGCTGGTCCTTCTGGACTTCTGGGCAACGTGGTGCCAGCCCTGCCTCATGGAAATGCCCAACGTGGTCAACGCAAAGAAGAAGTTCGGGGAAAGAGGCTTCGAAGTCCTGGGCATCTCCCTGGACCAGAAGAACGCCGAGAAGAAAATCGCCGACACCACGGCACGCCTCGAAATGGACTGGCCCCAGCTGTACGACGGCGGGTACTGGACCAGCCGCGTCCCGCAGATGTACCAGATCGCATCGATCCCCGCGGCGTTCCTCGTGGACGGCGAGACAGGCAAGATCGTGGCGATGGGCAAGGAAGTCCGGGGCGAGGCGCTGATGGAAACGGTGGAACGCGAACTCAAGGACCGCAAGAAGTAGGCATACTCCAGCCCACCCGCGGGATAAAGGGATGGCCCTTTACCGCTTCCTCAGGTTTTCTCTGCTGATCATGAGCTCCACCGTCTGGCACACGATCTCCACGTCGTGCTCGCTCAGGTCGTTGTGGAAGGGCAGCGCGATTGTCCGGTTGCTCACGCTCTCGGCGATCGGGAACTGCCCGGCCCGGAACCCGAACTGCTCCCGGTAGAACGGCTGCAGGTGGATGCACGGGAAGTAGTCGCTCGCTCCGATGTCGTGCGTGCGCAATCCCCGGATAATGCGGTCGCGCTCGTCCACAGTGTAGGTCGGTGCGAGGCGCACCACGAACACGAACCATGTGTTGACGGTCTCGGGCTCGATCGTGGGCAGCACAAGGTCGTTGTGCCCGCTCAGCCGCTCCATGTACATCCGCGCCACGCGCTGCCGCTTCGCGACCAGCTCGTCAAACCGCGTCATCTGCGCCACGCCCAGTGCCGCGTTCACCTCGCTCAGGCGGTAGTTGTACCCCAGCCGCTCGTGTCGCAGCCAGGACCCGGTCGCGGTGCCACCCGCCGCGTTCTCAGCGCGGGTCTCGCTGGTCGCCACCGGTGGCCTCCACCCCATGGGCCTTCCCTGGTTCCGGAGGCTCCGGCACATCTCCGCGATGCGGTCGTCGTCCGTGACGATCATCCCGCCCTCGCCCGTCGTGATCTGTTTATTGGGGTAAAAACCAAAGACCCCGACCCGGCCAAAGTGCCCCGCGGGCCGCCCACGCAGGGAGCACCCCAGCGCCTCACAGCAATCCTCGATCACCGGCAGCTCGTGCCGCGCCCCGATGTTCGCGTACTGGTCCATGTGCGCGGGGTTGCCGAACGTCTCGACCGCGAGGATTGCCTTCGTGCGAGGGCCGATCGCGGCTTCCACCTTCGCGGGGTCCATGTTCAGCGTGCGCGGGCAGATGTCCACGAACTTGGGCGTCGCTCCCACCATCAGTATGGCGTTGGAGGACGCGATGAAGGAGAACGGCGTCGTGATGACCTCATCGCCCGGGCCGATATTGAGCGCCTGCATGCACAGGTGCAGCCCGCACGTGCCGGAATTCACCGCGACGCCGTGCCGGCAGTTGGCCTTTGCCGCCACCATCGCCTCAAACCGCTCCACCACAGGCCCGATCGACAGCCGTCCTGACCGCAGCACCTGCAGCACGGCGTCCTCTTCGATCTTCGTGATATCAGGCCTGGAGAGCGAAATCTCGTGCGACATGGCACAGGTTATCGGCACAAAAAGGCCGGAGGATGAACCCGGATAGCGAGCAGGGTGCGACCCTGATTCCTCCAAGGCAAGCTCTACCTCGCGTTCGTCCGGACCTGATGCCCAAACCCGCGCACCAGTTCCGCCAGCCCAGTGCCCGGGTGGAGGGGTGCCAGGTCCATCGGCAGTGTCATGTCGGGTGTCTTCTCGAGCTGGCGCTGGAGGCGCCGCTGGGCGGTGATCACGGTGGAGTGGTTCGTACGACCCATCGCACGCGCGATCTCCGGGAACGATTGCGTCGTCAGCTCCCGTGATAGGTGCGCCGCGATCGACCGCGCAAACACCACCCTCTTATGCCGCCCACGCCCCATGAATTCGCCCACGTCCACCTGCAGGTTCCTGCACACATACTCCACGATGGATTGCACCGGGATGGGGCGGCGCGGCTGACCGTTGGCCCCGGTTGCGGAAGCCGTCTGTGCCTCAAGGCCCAGAGCCCGCCGCACCACTTCTTCCGTCACCCGGCCATCCCGGGAGGCGTCAGGCAGCAGGCGGCACACCGCCTCTACCTGGTTCAGCAGGCCCTCAAGCTCACGCACCGAGCCGCCGAAGCCGCCAAGCGACCCGGGCGCGCGCTCGCTGCGTAACGCTACCAGCTCCGCCGCACCGGCGTCCATCTCCAGGCGACGCCGCGACGCCAAGTGGCGTACCAGACGGCGCCGCAGTTCCGGGTCGGGGGCGTCCAGCCGCACCACCGCACCGGACATGAACCGCGACACCAGCTTTTCGCTGAACTTCTGCGCGAGCTTGGCGATTTCGCGCGGGTGCTCGTCGCTTGCGATCAGGATGCGTGCACCCTGCAGCCCCAGCGAGTCGAATGTGTGCAGCAGTTCCTGCTGCGTGTGGTCTTTGTTCGTCAGGAAGTGCACATCGTCAATGATCAGCAGGTCCGCCGTCCGGTACAACCGCCGGAAAGCGTCGACACGGCTCCCCGTGTTCGAGCCCTGCTTGAGAGCACTCAGAAAGTCATTGGTGAACGTCTCACCCGTCACGTACCGCACCACCGCGCCCGGGCGCTTCTCCAGGAACAGGTTTGCAACACCCTGCACCAGGTGGGTCTTGCCCACCCCGCACACTCCGTGGATGAACACGGGGGTGGGCGGCGCGTCGTCGTCCGCTACGCGGATCGCCGCGGTATAGGCAAGCCGGTTCGCGCTGCCCACCACAAAGTCTTTCAAGGAGAACTTCAGCACAGGCCGCGGCTGCGCCAGGGCCCGAGGGGATTGCGGGAGAGTGTCCACGCGGGCCGGGGCAGAAGCCGCCCCTCCTGCACCAACCGGAAGCCGGGCCGGAGCCATAAATGCGTCGCGGTTCACCGTGAAAGAGACGGAGCGGGCGCCCGTGACCGCACGGAGCTGGTCTCCAAACCGCCGCTCAATGATCTGCGCAAGAAACCCGGACGACACGACGACATCCAGGCTCCCGTCGCGCATCACAAGACGGGTCTGCCCGAGGAAGTAACGCTCGAACTGGTCCTTCCCCACCCGGTCGCCCAGCGCACGCAGCACCTCGGCTCCTGCCTCCTGCGAGCGAGCTCCGTCCCCGGGACGTCCGGGCTGAACGGGCCTCACGATGACGTCGCGTGGCGTGGCACGCAGCGGCGAATCGCCATGGCGCGCTGGAGAGGGCGGCTCCGGCGGGCGGCCGGCGGCGTTGGGAGTCGGCTGCGTGCGTCCTGCGGACGCGGCCTTTCGTGCTTCCGGGACCTGATCCACGCCGTGAGGAGCGTTCCTGCGATTCGTCACAGCACCAGCCTCCATTCACGCGCCCCATGGAGCAAGCGTGATCGCGGGAGTTGTGGCTTCGCCACGGCGGTCCACCTCCGGCATCATGCCGGAGCCGGCAACGCTCCCCTGCGGGCCAACGATTGTCGATCGAGTCCTTCCCTGTCCGGAGGCGCACCCACCGCGCCGCTCGCGCATCCGCGCGGCGTGGTCAGCATGCGGTCGGGTGAAAACCCGCGCTACTGATACGGGTGGGGGGGCTACCGGTGGCCGAATCCATGGCCGGAAACACGAATTCCCTGACGCCGCCGGCCGCGCATCCCCGGAGGAACGGACAACGGTGAGTGGACAAGATACACGTTGATGCACAGGCGGGCAACGCCATTGTCCCGAGAGGTTCTTGGGAATGTTGCTTGTTCCTTGTCGTGCGTTACTTGCGCGCAATGAAAAGTTCTTCACAGGGTCTTTGCAGAGTTTGTGCAAAACCCTCGCGCAGCGCGCCGCGAATGTGAATTGATGCGCCGAAGAACGACTGCGCTCCCGGCTTATGAAATCGGCGCGCCCACGCGCTTGACTAAGCCCACGCGACGAGCGAACGCGCGGAAACCCAGCGCGTCGTACAGACGCACCGCGGGCGCATTCGCCTCATCCACAGCGCACGCAAGCGGCCAGGAGGGCTGCATCGCGCTGACGTGCCCGATGCCAAAGTGCATGAGTCCCCGCGCTACGCCCTTGCCCCGCAGCGGTTTGGACAGACCGAGGTAGACGAGCTCCGTCGTGCGTTGTTCCGGGCACATCGAAAGGAACAGGCACGCCAGTGGACGCTCGCCCTCCATCACAAGCCACCAGAGCGACGGGTCATACACGCCGGTGGCCTGGTGGCTCTGCAGAATGTCACGCGTGTCCCGCAACCCGCACAGGCTCGGGCAGTCCAGTGTGTCCTCGTACGACGCGTTCATCGCATCAATCAGTGTCGCCGCACGCCCAGCTTCGGGGAGGTCCGAAACCCGTACAAGCGACACCCCCGCAGGAAGCGTGGGCAAAGGCGGGGGGCCTTTGCGGTCTTCTGCTCGCGGCTGACGCCTCATGTACAGAAGCGTGCCCACGCTCTGGAAGCCCGCGGACGTCAGTGCACCCATCGACCACAGTTCTGCCGGGTCCGGGAGCGACTGCGCGAGCACCACGCGACCCGAGTGCTCCTTCCCCAGCATCTGGCAGACAGCCAAGATGCAGCGTGCACGCTCCGCCCTGCCAACGTCCGCGCCTCCCGCGTCGCCCGACCGCGGCGGCTCGCTCACATACAACATCGCGGTGCGGCCCGCTCCAAGCACGCCCAAACATGCCTGGCGGACAGTGGCGGTTGTGCCCTCCACCGGACCTTCCAGCGTTGCGAAGGTCATGGAAAGATCAATCCCGTGTGCTGCGGCAGATGCCACAAGCCGTTGGGCCGCCAATTGCACATCCCCCGGATGTTGCTGCTGGCTCACGAGCCTGCGGGCGATCGGCAACGCGAGGATGGAGGTACCCCTTTCCAGCCGTACGTTGGGTGGAAGGTCGGGTAGCAGGGGCGGGGTTGGTGGAACCGCCGTGGTCAAGGTGCGAAACCGTACGATGGGAGGCGGGCTCGCGACGGCCGGGAAGCCGTTTGACGCGCCCGAAGTTAGCGGTAGACTGTCACCCTTGCGCCCGGGTCACGGGCACCGACAGTTTGCCCAGTCCTTTCCCGCCCTCTTTGGAGTGTGCTGCATGTCCGCCCGTCTGATTCGTTCCATCGCGTTGTGCGCCGCGAGCCTGGTGGCGGTTTCCGGAGCATTATGGGCTGGCTTTGCACCCGAGGGTGTGGCGACCGCTGCGCCCGAACCCGATCCGGTTCCCCGTCGTTGGCAGTTGACGGTCGAGCCAGGCCCGTTGCGGGTGGCATCCGTGAATGTCGAGGGACAGGCACGCCTTTACTATTACCTCACCTACAAAGTCACCAACACGAGCGGCAGCGACCAGATGTTCACCCCCGCGTTCGATCTCGCGGACGACATGGGGAATGTGCAGCGAGCCGGGCGTGACGTTCCAGCGAGCGTGACCAAGGATGTGCTCGGGATGCTCGCAA
>CALLYM010000244.1 GCA_937858155.1 uncultured Phycisphaerales bacterium
GCGGGTGCGTTCGCAGCGCTGATCGCGTGGGGGTGAGGGGAGGCCGCGGTGGGCGAGGGGCGGACACGGTGCTCCGCCTTCCCCCTGTCGATGCCCGCGGTATCTACACGCTTTGTGCGCGCGCTCTGACGCCCAAACCGGAATCCCTAACCACTTTTTTAACTTTTTCTTCCCCCAATCCCACAAGCCTTTTCCCCTGTCTTTCCAGCCCATTCCCGTCTGTGCTCTCCGTGCTCTCTGTGGTGCAGGGTCTTTTCGGCGCGCACAAACGTGAGCGCCGGGGGAATCTATAGAGGCGTGCCGTGTTTGTTCCGCGACACCGCCCTCCGCGCACCTGCTCGTTGCACGGCCAGCGCTCCATCCGGTGACGACAAAGGGGACGCAAACACCACTGCGAAGTGGGAGTCCCCCCCGTCGAGGCCTGTGGGAGCAGTCGGTCAAGGTGGTCCAACGCGGATGGTGGTGAAACGGGGCAGCCCGGCACGCCTCCACGGTCGGCCAGCCCGTCTGGAGGAATCATCACCCTCCCGACGAGGGCGGAGGCACGCTCCGCACACGCCGTGTGCCCCGACGGGCGCGCGGAAGTCTGCCCCGCCCGTCGATCAGCGCAGGACGAGCAGGATGGATCGCACCCCTCACGGGGCGACCCACAGGACCACCCCCCGCGCCGACTGTGAAGCCACAAGCCAATGCCCGACTGAAACGGAGCAACCGATGCCCCGCCCACGACTATCCCACGCGCATTGCAACGACAGGCCCGAGACCACCGCCCCGTTCTTCTGTGCGGACGTACCCTCACGCTCGTTCAGGGGGTTCAGGTGCTCAACATGACTGAAATTGGTGCGGTTTCTTCGGCATCCGAGGTTGGCACCGACGCACACGCGGTTGGTCCAGTGCCAATCTTCTACCGGATCGTGCCCGCAAGGATTTCGTTCGAGGAGTTTCTTTGGGGCGGCAAGCCGCTGGAAGCGGTGTTGGCGTGGGTGTTGACCCATGTGTTCCGCGTGGAGATCGCCACGTCGTCGGACGACCCGGCGGTCGAGTCGCTTGCTCCCTTCGAGCGCCAACTGGACTCGCTGTCAGCGGTCGAGCAGCAAGCGTTCGCAGCGGCAACCGCGCGGCTGGAAGAGTTGGGTTTCTTCCGCGTTGCATGTCACCGCATCGACGATTGGCAGCATTCGACCGGCACGGTGCTTGTGACGTTCGCCCATGCGCAGGTGCCCACGCTTGCACGGCTCCACGTGCGGGTGTGGGCGTTTAAGACCCCGGCGCCATTCAAGTGGTTCCTTGAGTTCATTTCCGAGACCCGGGACGGCAGGTGCATCTGGACCGCGGGCGCCAAACCAGACCTGCGAACGCCGCCCAACTGCGTTGTGTGGCGACGAGATGGGGTTACTTTCGATCAGGCATGGGAGGCGCACCAGACTGCCCAGCGTGCCGCGGGCGGCGAGTTTGTGCCGGTACCGGACCGAGCCACGGCGCTGTCGCTCGCCGAGCGGCACCACGCGTGCATAAGGGACTTTCACCTTGCACGCGGCGTGTTTCGGCGCTACACACCTGAGGATGAACGGCGGCTCAAGATCATCAACGAAGCGGTAAGGGCGTCAGCGCAGGTCCATTCCAAGCACCCGACGCTTCAGGCGGAGGTGGCATTGCAGCTGCAGAAGCAGACGGGCTGGGCGGGTGCTGTTGTTCTGCTGCTGGTGTCGGTTGTGGCCTTCCTGGGCGCCGGTTCGCTTTCCCAGGGAACACTCCTGGGCGTGCTGGGGCTAGTGCCCATCCTGCTCTTCCACGAGGCTGGGCATTACGTCGCCATGAAGGCGTTCGGATACAGCAATGTTCGCATGTTCTTCGTTCCCTGGCTTGGCGCGGCCGTCGTGGGGCGCCACTTCAATGTGCCCGGTTGGCAGCGGGCGGTGGTTTCCCTCATGGGGCCGATGCCGGGCATCCTTGTGGGTATCGTGATCGGAGCGTGCGGCGTGGTGTTCAAGCACGCGTTCCTGCTGAAGGCGGCTTCGCTGATCGTGCTGCTCAACGGCTTCAACTTGTTGCCCATCCTGCCCCTGGACGGAGGGCACTTGGCTCACACCGTGCTGTTCTCACGCCACGTCGCGCTGGATGTTGCGTTCCGCGTCATCGCAGCGCTGGCGCTGTTTGCCGCAGCACTTGCTGCCAAGTTGAACTTCGCCATTTTCCTCGCCGTCATGGTACTGCTGGGGTTGCCCTACGCGCTCAGAATGCACCGTGTGGCCGCGCAGGTCCGCGCCCAGGGGGTAGCGACGGCGTCCGAAGATGGTCGGACGGTGCCGCCCCTGGCGGTGGACCGGATTACAGAGGCGTTAATCAAGGACGCGAAGAAGCCGGCGGTGAACACCGTACTCGCGCAGCAGGTGCTCGGGGTTTTCGAGGCAATGAACACCCGGCCGCCTGGGTGGTTCGCGAGTGCCGGCATCGTGGCGACGCACGTCTTTGGCCTCATCGTGGCGGCGGTGTTCGGTTTCGTTTTTCTGATCGCCAGGGACGGTGATCTGCAGAACCTCGTGCGGGCCGGGGCAAGCATGCCCAGGCAGTTGGTAAAGGTCTCCGAATTCGAGGCGTGTGGCGATGGGGAGAGCGTGCCAACGGCGGTGGTGGTGGCAACGTTCAAGACGGACGGGGAGGCCAGCACGTTCCACGCTCGCCTTTGCGGGGAAGGCCTGAAAGGGCTGGCAGCGACGCGCATCGGTGCGTCTCTGTTCGTGACGGTGCCGGCAGGAGACGATGCCCGCCGGGCCATGCTGGACAGGTTGGAAAAGGAGGGCGCGACGGCGTTTGTACACGGACCTGCGATGAAGGCGATCTTCCGAATTTTTGCGGCCGCGCCTTCGGAACAGGTGGCCCAGGAGATCGAGCGTGAACTGTCCGACTACTTCCGCCTCCCAGGCACTGACAGCGTGGTGCCCCCGTGGGAGCCCGGGTTCTCGGTGACACCGGAGCAGGCCGCCGCGCGCAGGACGCTTGCCCTGCTGCTGCGGACGGGCGCGCACGAGGACGCTGCCTACAAGGAGTTCGCGGAGCGGATCGCACAAGCGCGGCGGCGGGGCGAGGCCGAACAGGTCACGGCGCTGCAGGCCGAGCTGGACCGCGTCTACCGCGAGGCGGAACGCAGGGAAATCGTGAAGGCCATAGACACAGCGGGCGGAACCATCGACACCGTACTGGCCGGGCAGTACAAGGATGCGTACGACGCCAGGTCTGATACCGACTTCTATACGTGGCGGCGCACGGCGTTCCTCGACAGGCTCGGGGCCGCGGGTCCGATCGATGAGAAGGGGGTAGTACGTCCGTCGACCGGAACGCCGTCCACGAGTGGATGGGTGTCTCGCGCGGTTTCCATCGTGCGGGTGGAGTACGTCTCATTCCTCAACCCGGGGGCCGGGGCCGACGCGATGTGCCGCTGGCTGAACGCCCGTGGGTGCAAGAACATCCGCTTGGAAGTAAAGGGCGAGGAGCGGTGGGAGGAAAGCGACGAGTAAGTAAGAAGGCCGCTGAACGTGCAAAGTGTGATGGTGAAAAGGAAGCCGGAGGTACCCAGGGAGCCAGACGGCCGGTGGCACAGCGACTCCAATGCGGAAGCATCGAAGTCGCAGAGCCGACTTCGAAGGCACGGGTCCTGAAGGAGAAGGGGGTGCCGGGCGAAACCGCTTAGGTGTTCCCGGCTTCTCGCTGATAGTCAGCGACCGGTTTCACCGGTCTCTATCCGGACTAGGCACCGCGCCGCACTCGGGGCATGGTGTGTTCGTTAGCAGCCCTGCGCGGTCGTACCCGCACTTCGTGCACATCCCAAGTTTCTTCCAGCGGAGGGCGATGATCTCTGGCCACCAGGCCCAGCACGCTGCGGGCACGACAAGTCCCAGGCATGTCCACAACGGGACTCCACCAAGGGAGTCTTTACGTCCGAAGTCGGTGCCTGAGACATAAAGCGCAATGCCAACGTATATGAAGGGGAATAGACACCCCCACTTGACCACTCTGCGAACTTGCGGGTGTGATGGCATGCAGTGACACTGGAACTGGCTTACCGCTTATCAACGTAGTAGTTGGAACTCTCTTTCGTGATCGTGATGTCGTGGGGATGGTTCTCGACCACCGTCGCGCTGCTCACTTTCACGAACCGCGCATCGCGCTGCAACTCCGCGATCGTCCGGCACCCCGTGTACCCCATGGCGCTGCGCAGGCCGCCGACCATCTGGTAGACGCTCTCGGCGAGTGTGCCGCGGTAGGGGACCAGGCCCTCGACGCCTTCGGGGACGAACTTCTGGGTGGCTTTGCCGGTGGCGGCGTCGACCTTGTCGGCCTGGCGGTACCGATCAGCGCTGCCGGCGTTCATGGCGCCCTCGCTGCCCATGCCGCGGTAACTCTTGTACCGGCGGCCCTGGTGGATGACGGCTTCTCCGGGGGATTCGTCCAGCCCAGCGAACAGCGAGCCCATCATGACGAGGCTTGCGCCGGCGGCGATGGCCTTGGGGATGTCGCCGCTGTGGCGGATGCCGCCGTCTGCGATGACGGGCACGTCGCTGCCGATGCCCGCGAGCCCGCTGACGGCGTTCATGATCGCCGTGATCTGTGGCACGCCCACGCCAGTCACCACACGCGTAGTACAGATGCTGCCGGGGCCGATGCCGACTTTCACCGCGTCGGCGCCGGCCTGCACGAGGTCGATGGCGGCTTCAGCGGTCGCAATGTTGCCGGCGACGATCTGCACGCCGCTCCTGATGACGGCGGGGTGCTGCTTCAGGGCTTTCACGGTGCGGAGGACGTTCTCGCTGTGGCCGTGGGCGGTGTCGACGACAAGGACGTCGACCTCGGCGGCGATGAGGGCCTCGGCGCGGTCGTATTGATCAACGCCCACGGCGGCTCCGCAGCGGAGGCGACCGCGGGAGTCTCGGCAGGCCTTGGGGAACTGGCTGAGGCGGTCGATGTCGCGCATCGTGATGAGGCCTGCGAGGCCGCCCTTGCCGTCCAGCAGGAGGATCTTCTCGACCTTGTGCTTGTTGAGGATGAGTTCGGCCTGTTCGAGCGTCGTGCCCGCCGCAGCCGTCACAAGGTGGTCCTTGGTCATGACCTCGCTGACGCGGATGGAGGTGTCTTCGACGAACTTGAGGTCGCGCCGGGTGATGATGCCCAGGACTTTGCCTTTGCCTCGCAGGTTTGTGGAGCCGTCCTCGGTGACTGGGAAGCCACTGACGTTGTGCTGACGCATCAACTCTTTGGCGCGCTGCACGGTGTCGGTGGGGCCGAGCGTGATGGGGTCAAGGATGACGCCGTTGGCGGAACGTTTGACCTTGGCGACTTCGCGGGCGTGGGCCTCAATCGGCAGGTTTTTGTGGATGAAGCCGAGGCCGCCCTCCTGGGCCAGGGCGATGGCAAGGGCGCTCTCCGTCACGGTGTCCATCGGGGCCGAGAGCAGCGGGATGTTGAGGCGGATGGCCTTGGTGAGCTGCGTGGTGGTGTCGGCGTCGCCGGGCATGACGGCGGAGCGGCGCGGCAGCAGGAGCACGTCGTCAAACGTGATGCCTTCGGCGACGATTTTGGAGAACGGGGACGGGACAGGCCCGCGGCCAGCGCCCGGTTGGATGGCCGGCTGGGCGGTGGAGTGGGCTGTTGATGGGGAAACGCCCGGAATCGTCGTGGGTGCCATGAAATAGCGTTGGGGGACTGGCGTCCGGAGTCAAGACCGTCCGAACGCACTCTACAGTGGTTTCGTGACCACAAACGTCCCGAACTACACGTTGCGACGCGAGCACCTCCCCCTCCGGGGCGGGGATGAGTGGCTGCTGACCAACGGGCTGGGCGGGTTTGCGTTTGGTGCGGCCTCAGGCGTGCCGGGCAGGAGGTATCACGGGTGGCTGGTGGCGGCGATGTCGCCTCCGGTGGGGCGGGTGGTGGCGTTGTCGGCGTGCGCGGAATGGCTGGTGGTGCGGGTGCCGGGCGAGGGTGGCGGGGGCGGGGGAGACGGCGCAGTCCGGCGGTTTGATCTGACGACTTTCAGATTTGTCGGTGAAGACGGCGAGCAGGGAGCGGGCGTGGAGAGCCCGGGCGGCCTGGTGCGGTTGGAGCGGTTTGAGCGAACGCAGACCAGCTGCCGGTGGACGTACGACGTGGGAGAAGCGGGTGCGCGGGTGACGCGCGAGTTGTTTTTGTTTCGACACGCGAACGCGGCGAGTGTGCGGTACGAGGTGGAATTCAAGGGTTCCGGTGGGGCGGGCACCGGGGGCAGGCTGAAGGGTGAGGCGTGGCTGGAGGTGCGGCCGTTCACGCCGATGCGCGACTTCCACGCGCTCACGACGCGGGAGGACGACGGCGCGTTCAGCGTGACCGACGACCCGGGGCAGGGTGAGCGCGGGGTGCGCGTGGCGTCTCGCGTTGGCGCGGTGACGATCTCTCTGCACCAGGGCGAGGGCCGGTTCTCGCACGGGCGGCAGTGGTGGAAGAACTTTCTGTTCACGCGCGACCGGGAGCGCGGGCAGTCGTGCGTGGAGCACTGGTTCAGCCCGGGCGCGTTTGTAGCGCCGCTGGGTGCGTCCGGGGTGGTGGAGCTGCGCGCGGTGGTCGAGGGTTCGGAACTGACTTCGGGAGCGACGGCGGACGCGCAGCGCGTGGAGTCCGTCCGACTGGAAGCGCTGGTGGCGGCGGTCGAGACGGGGGGCACGGCCAGGCCGATGACCCATGCCGACCGCGCCATCGCGGGCGTGCTGGTGAGCGCCGCGGACCAATTTGTGGTGCGCCGCGTCTCGCAGGGGTCGCCCACGCTCACGTCGATCATCGCGGGCTACCCGTGGTTCAGCGACTGGGGCCGGGACGCGATGATCTCGCTGCCGGGCCTGCTGCTGTCGTGCGGGCGGTTGGATGAAGCGCGGGATGTGCTGATTGCGTTCGCCGGGCTACGCCGGAAGGGGCTGATCCCCAACTGCTTTGAGAACGCGTCGGGCCAGCCGCAGTACAACACGGTGGACGCGAGCCTGTGGTTCATCCACGCGTGCTGCGAGTACGTGCGGTGCGGGGGCGATGCGGGGGCGTTCACGCGTCACCTGCGTCCGGCGTGTGTGGAGGTCATCGAGGCGTACCGGGCGGGCACGGACTTTGGGATCAAGGTCGATGAGCGGGACGGGCTGCTGGCCGCGGGCAACGCGCGGACGCAGCTGACGTGGATGGACGCCGAGCGCGACGGCGTGGTGTTCACCCCGCGCGCGGGGAAGGCCGTGGAGGTGAACGCGCTGTGGTACAACGCCCTGCGGAGCCTCGCGGCGGCGGTGGAGAAGGACGCGCCGCGGACTGCGCGGGAGCTCTCGCAGGTGGCGGACGCGGTGGCGCGGAACTATGAGCGGGCGTTCTGGAACCCGGCGCGGGAGTGCCTGTTTGACTGCGCGCCGGTGACGGCGACGAGCGGTGGGGGGGGCACGGTGATGGCCGCGGGGGCGGACGACGTGCGCCCCAACCAGGTGTTCGCGGTGAGCCTGCCGCACTCGCCGCTGTCCAGGGCGCGTCAGCAGGCGGTGATATTGGCGGTGCACAAGGAATTGGCCACGCCGCTGGGGCTGCGCACGCTGCCGCGGGCGCACGCGTCGTACCGGGCGCGGTACGAGGGCGACCTGGTGGCTCGGGACGGCGCGTACCACCAGGGGACGGTGTGGCCATACCTGATGGGGCCTTATGTGGAGGCGATCCTGCGGGTGGAGAACTTCTCGGCTCCGGCGAAGACCCGGTGCAGGGAGCTGCTGACGCCGTTGCTCGCCGAACTGCTCGGGGTGGATGCGGGGAGCAAGGCGCCGCTGCCGGTGCGGTCGTTGTGCGAGATTTATGACGGGGACGACGTGCCCGCGATCGGCCGCCGGCGCGCCGAGGGCTGCCCGATGCAGGCCTGGAGCGTGGCGGAATTGCTGCGGGCGTGGGTGATGACGGGAGAAGAAAAGCGATAGAGCAAAAAGCGAAGAAGCGATACACGAGGGCGGGGTGTTGATTTATCGTTGTATCACTTTTCGTTGTATCGGTTTGCTCCAATGATCCCCCGTGCGAGCGTTGGACTTGCTGTACATCCCCCTGGCTCTTGTCACCGCTCCGGTGTGGGCGGTGAAGAAGCGTGCCGGGTGGGGGGAGCGGTTTGGGAGGGGTGAGGCGCTGCCCGCGCCGCCCGCGGGGAAGAAGCGGGTCCTTCTGCACGCGGTGTCCGTGGGGGAGGTGAGTGCGCTGCGGGGCGTGGTCCCGCAGTTGGTGGGGAAGGTCGACGTGGTCGTGAGTGCAACGACAGATACGGGCCTGGCTCGCGCCAATGACCTTTTCGGCGCGACGTGCCACGTCGTGCGCTACCCGCTCGACTTCTCGTGGGCGGTCGAGCGGTTCCTGGACCGCGTGCGGCCTGATGCCGTTGCGCTCGTGGAGCTGGAGGTGTGGCCCAACTTCATCGATGAATGCGCGGCGCGCGCGATCCCCACCTGCATCATCAACGGGCGGCTCAGCGAGCGGTCGTTCAAAGGGTACCACCGCATCCGGGACTTTCTTGCGAAGCGGCTCAACTTGCTCGCGTTCGCGGCGGTTCAGGATGCGGACTACGCCGGACGTTTCCGCGCGTTGGGCATGAAGGCTGACAAGGTCCGCATCACCGGCTCCATGAAGTGGGATGCCGCGTCGATGACGGACACGGTGCCCGGAAGCGACGAACTCGCGGCGGACCTGGGGGTTGATCGTGCTCGGCCGCTCATCGTCGCGGGCAGCACCGCAGAGGATGAAGAAGCACTCCTGCACGCGGCCTGCCCGCCCGGGGTTCAATTGTTGTGCGCACCCCGCAAGCCCGAGCACTTTGACGATGCCGCTGCAGCGCTCCCGGGGTGTGTTCGGCGCTCGTATAAGAAGGATGGGCGTGCCACCGGCACTGCTTCCAGCAACCGGTTCCTCCTCGACACCATCGGCGAGCTCCGCAAGGCGTACGCGCTCGCGGATGTCGTGGTCATGGGCCGTTCCTTTGGCACCCTTTATGGTTCTGATCCGATCGAGCCCATTGCTTTGGGGAGGGCGACGGTCATCGGTCCAAGCGTTGCCGACTTCCGCGCAATCGTGGCCGAGTTTGAGGCCGCGCAAGGCATACGGCAGGTCACGCGTGACCAGCTCGCCCCAACCCTGCACGAACTGGTCGACAACCCGACGAGCAGGAAGTTGCTGGTGGACCGTGGCCGGGCGTGTATTGAGGGGCACCAGGGTGCGAGTCATCGGCACGCACAGATGCTGCTCGAATTGGTGGCTCGACGCGGGAAGGCGTAGTGTTCGGATTTGGTTAGGAAAAGAAATTGACCCGTACTCCTTCCGACTTGTGCCCGGGGGCGATTTCGGGGATTATCCTGCAACACGGGCCAACGGTGCCCGTAGCGCAAAGGCGCAGCCGAGGGCGACCACACGAGTCGCGCCGGGAACGTGCGTTCCCGCGCGGCAAGCCCCGCTGGCCTGTGCACAACCTGGAGCGAGCATGCCGCGCGAAGGCGCGGCTGGGAGTTTGCCGCATGTGGACGATGCGTGATGTCCGACAGGGTCAGGGTGTTCGTTCCTTTATGACGCGCCTCATAGGGCGCTGCGGGCATGCGGAGGCCCTTGAGCCCCGCCAGATGCTGTCCGCCGACCTCCCCCAGGGGGGCGAGTGGATCGACTGGGGCGCCGCGCGCGTGGCCCACGAGCAGGGCGCGTACGTCGTCACATTCAACGACTACATGGGGCGGGACAACGCGCAGTTGTTCGCCCAGGATGTCGCCGCCCAGCTCGGCACTTCCGTGGTGAGCGCCCGGGGCATCGGCCTGGGCCTGTTCGCGGAGATCAAGTTCGCCCGCAACATTTCGTTCGCGGAGGCGCGTGCCCTGGAGGGGCGCATCCCCACCATCAAGTCGATCGAGCCCAACGCGTTCTACCAGGTAGACCGCGTGCCCAACGACCCCAACTACGACACGCAGTGGAGCCTGAACAACGCGGGCCAGAACGTCGGCGGCGCGGGCACGCCCGGCGCCGACATCGGCGCGGAGGCGGCGTGGGACATCACCATCGGCGCCACGTCCACGGTGGTCGGCATCATCGACACCGGCGTGGACATGGAGCACCCCGACCTTATCAACAACCTGTACACCAACCCGGGCGAGATCGCCGGCAACGGGCTGGACGACGACGGCAACGGTTATGTGGACGATGTTCACGGCTTTGACTTTGGCGAGCTCGACAACAACCCCGACGACGATGTCGTCGGGCACGGCACGCACGTGGCCGGCACCATCGCCGCCGTCGGCAACAACGGCATCGGCGTGACCGGCATCGCGTGGGAAGCGTCGATCCTTCCGCTCAAAATCGCCGACCGCTTCGGGCGCCTCTCCACCGCGGCCATCGTCGGCGCGCACGACTACGCACGCAATCTGATCCTGCACGGCGTCAACCTCGCCGCGACGAACAACTCCTACGGCCTGATCGCCGGCGACTTCTACGAGGACCAGCCCACGGGCTTCAACGCCGAGAAGGACGCCATCCAGCGGTACGTGGACGCGGGCGGCATCTTTGTCGCGGCCGCGGGCAACAACGCGCTGAACAACGATCTGCCCACCGCGCGTTCGTACCCCGCGTCGTACAACATCCCGGGCGTCATCGCGGTGGCCGCCACCGACAACAACGACGGCCTGGCGAACTTCAGCAACTACGGCGTCGCCACGGTGGACATCGCCGCCCCCGGCGTGGACATCCTCTCGACCTACCCCACGGAGCTGGGCGGGCCTTACGCCCTCCTCTCCGGCACGAGCATGGCGTCCCCGACGGTCGCGGGCGTTGTTGCCCTCATCCGCACGGTCAAGCCCACCGCGTCGGCGGTGGAGGTCCGCGAGCTGCTCATCAACAGCAGCGACCTGCTGCCCAGCCTGCAGGGCAAGGTGAGGTCGGGCGGGCGCGTGAATGTCGCGCGTGCCCTTGCTCAGCTCAACGTCGAAGGCCCCGTCGTCCGCACGTTCGAGCCCGGCCCCGTGTCGACGCAGCTCAGCAGCGTCACCAACCAGCCGCTCAACAAGCTCGGCGTGGTATTCAGCGAGAACATCGACTCCACCGCGCCCGGCTTCGGCACCACCGCCGTGACCGTCCGCGGCGATGGCGCGGACAACGTGTTCGGCACGGGCGACGACCTGGTTGTTCCCCTCACGTCCGTCACCCTCGACCCGACCAACCACACCAAGGTCAATATCCAGCTCAACCTCACGGGCGTGCAATTCCCCTCCGGGCGCCTCCCGGTGGATTCCTACCGCGTCACGCTCGCGGCAAACGCCTTCCGGGACGCCGATGGCAACCGGCTCAACGGCACCATCTCCGGCGGGCTGAACGAGAACCTCGACTTCCGCATCGTCGCCCTCTCCGGCGATAACGAGCCCAACGACCAGTTCGACCAGGCAACGCCCGTCGCCTTCGACGCCACGGGCGTCGCCAACTTCGGCGGCGCGTCCATCGGCAACGGCTCCTTCGGCAACCGCGACGTGGACATCTACCAGGTCACGCTCCCCCGCGGCGGCCAGCTCACCGCCGAGGTCACCGCCCAGCGCCTCGTCGCCGGCTCCAGCCTCGACTCGTACATCCGCCTGTTCGACGCGGCGGGCAACCAGCTTGCCTCGAACGACCAGTTCTACGGCAACGACTCCTACCTCGACTTCTACGTCACGACCGGCGGCACCTACTACATCGGCGTCTCGGGTTTCGGCAACGCCGGGTACAACCCGCTCGTCGCGGGCAGCGGCACCACGCAGTCCACGGGCAACTACGCCCTCCGCATCGCTGCCCAGCTCAACCAGGACGACATCGTCACCTACACCGCCGCCCAGCACAGCCTGCCGGGCCAGCCCGCGATGCCCCTCAACATCCCCCGCGGCGGCGAGCCCAACCCCCCGGACCTCACGCAGGGCACGACCACCGCCGGCATCGTGGTGAGCGATACACGCCAGATCCTCGACATCAACCTCAAGATCAACATCCAGCACGCCGCGGACAGCGACCTGCAGATCTCGCTCATCGCCCCCGACAACCGCGAGGTGCTCCTCGTGAACCGGCGCGGCGGCTCCAGCGACGACTTCGGCACGCGCAACTCCTCCGGTGTGCCCCTCACCTACACCATCTTCGACGACGAGGCGTCTACCGCCATCACCGCGGCCTCCGCGCCCTTCTCTGGATCCTTCCGACCCGAGAACGGCCTTGGCCTGTTCGACGGCCTCCCGGGCACCGGCACATGGACGCTCCGCATCGTCGATGCGCAGGCGGGTGACGCGGGCCGCCTCATCGACTGGCAGATCATCTTTACCTTCCAGAACAACGTCTTCGGCCCCTTTGAGTCCAACGACACCATCACCACAGCGAGCCGCGTCAACGAGTTCAACGGCACCGGCTCGGCCACGCGCGACGCCTTCCTCGGCGACGGCGGGTTTGGTTCGCTCGACCGCGATATCTACAAGATCACCGTCGCCTCGGGCAGCGCGCTCACCGCGCTGGTGCACCCCACCGGCTCGCTCAACTCCGCCCTCCGGCTCTTTGATTCCGCGGGCACCCCCATCATCCTTTCCAACCCCACGGACACGCAGGACAGCAGCATCAACGGCTACGTCTTCGCGAACGGCGGCACGTTCTATCTCGCCGTGTCCGAGGCGGGCAACGTCGCCTACGACCCCAACGCCGTCGCGTCGGGCGTCGTCGCCACGACGACGGGCGATTACACCCTCAGCATCGACGTCTCCCCGGGCGTGACCGACGCCTCGGGAACGCTCGCGGGCGACAATGTCACGCTGGGCTACAGCGTGGACGGCCTTTTCAACAACCCAGGCACACGGCTCTCCTACCAGGGCGTGGAGATGATCGGGAGCGGCGCACGCTCCATGTTCATCGGGGCCAGCGCGGGCCCCATCTCGTTCGTCAACGAGTCCAACAGCGTCACGCAGCTGCCGTTCTCGATCGTGAACCAGAGCGACCAGTTCAACCTCCGCGCCCTCGCGAAGGCCACGCTCAACGGCCTGTCGATCGAGCGGTCCATGTCCTTCGGCAAGGGTGACTCCTTCGTCGCCATCGACGTCCGCCTGACGAACACCACCGCGTCCTCCCTGCAGGGCGTCTACTGGATGGAGGGCTTCAACCCCGACCCGGGCCTTTCCCTGAGCGAGAACATCCGGACCACCGTCAACGACGTGGACCCGACCGGCAAGATCGCCAGCGCGACCTACACGAACAACCAGTTCCTCAACGGCCTGCGCATCGCCCTGGTCGCCCCCACGGGCGATTCCCGGGCCCTCGCCACGGTCATCCCCGCCGCAACCGCGGTGCGCGACGCCGAGCAGTTTGCGCTCCTCCCCGCCAACGACCCCAACGGCGGCCTCCCGACCGATTCCAAGCTCGCCCTCCGCTACGCCCTGGGCGACCTCATCGCGGGCGGGACCGTGAACTTCCGCTACTTCATCATGCTCGCCACCAGCCAGGCGGAGCTGGACGCGAAGGTCAGCGCGCTGAACAACGGCACCGGCGGCGGGCACCTCGCGGTGGACCCGTCCGATGTCGCGATCGACACGCTCTCCAACGGCGACACCGTCCCGCAGTACCCCTACCGGTATTACTACCCGGAGGGCTTCAACGGCGCCAACATCTTCAACTTCCTGCCCATGAGCAACCCCAACACCGACGCCGCCCACGTCGTTGTCATCCAGCACTTCGAGGGCGTCTCCTCCAACCTCCGCGACCGCGTGGTGGACCGCGTCACCATCGAGGGCCTCCGCCGCCGTGGTGTCGACGTCAACCTCCCGTCCTACTTCGCGAACAACCAGTTCCCGCCCAACAACTCCAACCCCACCCCGGCCCCCATGGCCGCGGAACTGCGGAACCACCCCTACGCCCTTGAGATCCGCTCCGACCGGCCCATCGCCGCGACGTTCTCCTACTACGACCTCACGCAGATCGCCAGCGGGCCTGTCGCCGTCGGCGAGTCCTTCACGCCCGAAGTCGCTACCACATGGACGTTCGCCGCGGTCGACAAGAACGGCAACGACTCGGACTTCACCGACGACATCAACTCCTACATCGTCTTCTTCAACCCCACCAAGCCCACCTCCAACCCCAGCGAGGGCGTGGCGAAAGCGACCATCCGTGCCTTCAACACCACCACCGGCCAGCGTTTCCGCCTCATCCGCGACATTTCCGCGTGGAGCCGCAGCGGCGCCTTCATGAGCGACTTCTTCTGGGATGACGAATCCACCACCGCCGAGGAGGCCCTCTTCCTGCCCAACGGCACGTACGGCGTGGTGGTCACCAGCACCCTGCCGATCGTTGCTTCCAAGACCACCTTCAACGCCAGCGGCCGTGAGGCCACCGGCACCGTCGGCAACGTGGGCCTGGGCGCCACCAAGGGCCTTGTGTCGGAGGGTGAGTTCGGCGTTCGCAACGCGACCGAGACCATCGGCGTCCTGAACGCCAACGCCAGCGCGACGCAGGTCACCTTCTCCTTCATCTTCACCAACGGCAGCACCTACCGCTCGATCCTGGACGTGCCCGCCAACGCCCACGCATCCTTGAACGTCGCGGACCTCCCCAACTTCATCACGGGCCAGTCCTACAGCGTCTACTACGAGGCGTCCCAGCCTGTCTCCATCAGCAGCACGGTCCCGCTGGTCGAGGGTACCTTCAGCGACGCCCTCTCCACCTCCAGCGCGACCAAGGCCTACTCCTACTGGGGCTTCGGCGAGGGCTTCCGCCCGGGCGACAGCGTGGACTGGAACGGCTCCGTCCCCGGCGTCCAGCCCCACCCCGGCCTCACCGAGAACATCCGCATCTACAACCCCACCTCCAGCGACATCATCGTTGAAATCACCATGAACTTCGACGATCAGCCGGGTACCGAGACCTTCCGCCGCTCTATCCCTGCCCGCCGCATGCAGGAGTTCAATGTCGATCAGTTCGTCACCGGCGGCCGTCGCGCCACCAACCAGTCCTACGGCATCTTCATCAAGGCCCCTGTCCCGGTCGTCGCCGAGATGAACCATTACGACCGCCTCTTCCCCGGCGCTTTCGCCACCCTGGGCACCCCCCTGGGTGTCACCTCGCCAATCCTCTAAGACAAGCCTTTCTTGCGACTCGCGACGGGCGTCCCTCTGTGGACGCCCGTTTTTCTTGGGCATCATGCCTCCCTGGCATCGAGCCCTCCTCCGCCCCACCTATGATCCCCACTTGCTGCAGAGGGCGTAGCTCAGTTGGTAGAGCAGCGGACTTTTAATCCGCGGGTCCTGGGTTCGAGTCCCAGCGCCCTCACTTCAGGCTTGGGTGGCGTGGGCGTTTGTGCCGGCCACCGCTTTGGTGGCACGGGCTCCCACGCCCGCGATCGGAGGCCTCAGAGAGCATGGCAGACCTGGTCCTGCACGCCAATTGGTCCCGCGGCCTCCTCCACCTCTGGGCGGAGGACGCCCGCGCTTATCCACCCGCCGCGACGCCGGGCGATGAAGCGGCCCCGGCACCACACCCGTTTGCGGCGCAGGCAGAGGCCATCCAAGGACTTGTCCCTGGTGCCGAGGCGTCCAGCCTCACGCTGCTTCTGCCGTGTGCGGGCACCGACCCCATCCCCAGCCCCCAGCTTGAGTCAGGCGCGGCGGCGAATCCGGGCAGTGGTTCAGAAGAGGACTTTGAAGACCCCACCGTGGCGGAAGCTGCCGGCCCTGCCGTCGCCGTCGTAGAAGAGCGCCGTGTCGCGCTCCGTGAGGTCACGGTGCCGACGCTCGCTGTGCCCGCGGGCCTTGCGCGGGACGTGCTGGAGTCGCTCACCACCGCGGCGGACGACCCCTCGGCCGCCTTTACCATCGGCGCTTCGCTTGAGTACTTCGCGCTCGCCGCAGAACTCTCGCGCTGGGTGCTGGCCCAGCAGCGGTTCGTGCCATCCCTGGTGCAGCTCGTCAGCGGCGATATCCGCGGGTGCTGGCAGCCGTGGCTCTCGGACGAGGCGACCGCTCAGCGGGTGGCACTCCTCGTGCACGCGATGCCCACGAGCGCCCGCGCGAGCGTGGACGCCCTCAAGCACGACGCGTGGAGCATCACAAGCGACTACGTGAGCGCCCTGACCGACGCCGCGTGCCGCTCCGCCCTGCTCTCGGAGGACTTCCCGGCGACCATCGCGGGCCGCGACCCGCTGGCCGACACGCACGTCGCGTGGCTCACGGGCCTGCTCGCGCAGGACGACGAGGTGCACGCCGGGCTGGCCCAGCGGCAGGACCTTGCCCGGCGCGTCCGGGCGTGGATTGCCACGCTCGAGGAGCGCGGCGCGTCCTCCCAGTGGCGGTTGCTCCTCCGGATCGCGGAGCCCGACGTGCTGGGCATGGCCAAGGACGCTGCGCCGCCCCCCGAAGAAACCGCGTGGAACCTGTCGTTCCACCTCCAGGCGCTCGACAATCCGTCCACCGTCGTGGACGCCGCGGACATCTGGCTCATGCACGGCGACCAGGTGACGGTCCTTGGGCGCCGCATCGATCAGCCGCAGGACCTCCTGCTGAAGGAGCTCGGGCGGGCGTCCCGCATGTACCGCAAGCTGGAGCAGGCCCTGTCCCAGGCCGAGCCCAGCGTGCTGCCGCTCAACACCCGCCACGCCTACGAGTTCCTGCGGGAGGTGCGCCCGGTGCTGCTCGAGCAAGGCTTCGCGGTGGAAGCGCCGCCCTGGTGGGACACGCCCACCGCGCGTCTGGGCGCCAAGCTCCGCATCGAGAGCCAGGACGAGAACGCGATGAAGCTGTCGGGTTCCATGCCCGGCAACGCCGCCAAGCCGCAAATGGGCTTGGCGTCCCTCGTGAACTACACGTGGGAGATCAGCGTCGGCGATGCCACGCTCACCCTCGCGGAGTTCGAGCAGCTCGCCGCGAAGCGGGTCCCTCTCGTCCGCGTCAACGGGCGATGGGTCGAAATCCGGCCCGAGGACGTCCACGCCGCCATCAAGTTCATCAAGGAAAACCCCGGCGGCACCATCCGTTTGTCGGAGGCCATGCGCATGGCCTACGCCAGTGACCTCAAGACCACCGGCATCCCCGTCGTGGGGCTCGAGGCGCAGGGCTGGCTCGCGGGATTCATGAACAGCGAGGCCGCAGCCAAGCAGCTGGAAATGCTCCCGCCCCCGCGGGACTTCCACGGGACCCTCCGCCCCTACCAGGCGCGCGGTGTCTCGTGGATGATGTTCCAGGAGCGGCTTGGGTTCGGCATCTGCCTCGCCGACGACATGGGCCTGGGCAAGACGGTCCAGCTCCTCGCCCTGCTCGCCTACGAACGCGAGGGTGAGGTTGCGGGTGTCACCGACACCGCCGCCACCGTCCAGCGCGACTCCCACACCGTTCCGCCCACGCTCCTCCTCGTGCCGATGTCCGTCGTCGGCAACTGGGTCCACGAGACCAAGCGATTCTGCCCGCACCTCAAGGTGCTTGTCCACCACGGCACCGAGCGTTCCCAGGGCGAGAAGTTCATCGAGCACGCCAGCGAGGCGGACCTTGTCATCACGACGTACTCCCTCGCCCACCGCGACCGCGAGCTGCTCGCCAAGGTGAAGTGGGGGCGCGTCGTGCTGGACGAAGCCCAGTACATCAAGAACGCCCAGAGCAAGCAGAGCCAGGCCGTGCGCCTGTTCGACGCGTCCCACCGCGTCGCCCTCACCGGCACGCCGGTGGAGAACCGCCTCCAGGAACTCTGGTCGATCATGGACTTCCTGAACCCCGGCTACCTCGGGGGACCCAACGCGTTCCGCACGCGGTTCGGCCTGCCTATCGAGCGCTACCACGACAAGCACAGGGGCGACCAGCTCAAGGGCCTCATCCGTCCCTTCGTTCTGCGGCGCCTCAAGACCGACCCCACCGTCGTGTCCGACCTGCCCGCCAAGCTCGAGTCCCGCGAGTTCAGCCACCTGACCGCCGAGCAGGCCGCCCTCTACGAGTCCTGCGTCAAGCGCATGCTCGCCGAGGTCGACGCCGCCGAGGGCATCCAGCGGCGCGGCCTGGTCCTCTCCAGCCTCATCAAGCTCAAGCAGGTCTGCAACCACCCGGCCCAGGCGCTCAAGGAGATCGACGCCTCGCTGACCAAGGCCGCTGATCCTTCCCGCTCGGGCAAGTGCACGCGCCTGCTCGAAATGCTGGACGAGACTATCGCCGAGGGCGACCAGTCCCTGGTCTTCACGCAGTTCCGCCAGATGGGGCGCCTGCTCGAAGTCATGATCCGCCAGCGCTTCGGGCGCGAGGTCCTCTTCATCCACGGCGGTGTCCCCCAGGCCCAACGCACGCTCATGGTCGAGCAGTTCCAGCGGGCCGACGGCAACTACCCCGTGCTCCTGCTCAGCCTCCGCGCGGGCGGTGTCGGCCTGAACCTCACGGCCGCCACGCACGTCTTCCACTTTGACCGCTGGTGGAACCCCGCCGTCGAGAACCAGGCCACCGACCGTGCTTACCGCATCGGCCAGACGCGCACGGTGCAGGTCCACAAGTTCGTGGTGCGCGGCACGCTGGAGGAACGCATCGACCAGATGATCGAGAGCAAGACCGAACTGGCCGAGAACATCATCGGCCAGGGCGAGCAGTGGCTGACGGACCTTTCCACCGACCAGCTCCGCGACATCCTCACCCTCAGGAACGACGCCATCGACGACCTGGACTGACCTTCCCTACCCTCCGCCATGGGCATCGAAGCAGCACTCCCGGTGGATGGATTCGTCACAACGCAGCTCCGCCACGTCATGAACTGGGCCCGGCGCAGCAGCCTGTGGCCTATGCCGTTCGCCACCGCCTGCTGCGGCATCGAGCTCATGGCCACTGCCTGCTCCCGCTACGACCTCGCCCGCTTCGGGGCCGAGGTCATGCGGTTCAGCCCCCGCCAGGCCGACCTCCTCATCGTCGCCGGACGCATCGCCATCAAGACCATGCCCGTCCTCCAGCGCGTGTACGAGCAGATGCCCGAGCCCAAGTGGGTCATCAGCATGGGCGCGTGCGCCAGCACCGGCGGCGTGTTTGACACCTACGCCGTCGTTCAGGGCTGCGACCAGTTCATCCCCGTCGATGTGTATGTGCCCGGCTGCCCGCCGCGTCCTGAGCAGTTGATCGAGGGCGTCATGGCAATCCAGCGGTACATCGACCAGGAGGGCATCCCGCCCACCAACGGCGGCAAACGCGTGCCGCTGGGGCTGGTGCTGCAGCCGAATCAGGCGCCCAGGGCTCAGCCGGTGGGTGTGAGTGTTTCTTGATTCGCTTGTGGACGCTCGGGCGCGAGCCTGAGCACGATGCGCCACATGGCTCAGGCCCGCGCCCGAGCCTCTCTCAAGGCGTGCGGTTCGTCAGGTCCGCCTCGCCCAGCAGCCGGAATTCCTTCCGCCGCAGGATCTGCCCGCCCAGCGTCAGGTCGTCCACCGCGAGCGCGATGGTCGGGTTCGCGCCCGGGGTGAGCATCAGCGGGTAGGCGAAGTGGATGGAGAGCTCGGCCCGCAAGAGGTGCAGGCACATGCTGCTCAGCGTGTGCTTGCCCGAGAGCTCCACCACCAGCACGTCCCGCTCCGTGAACGCCAGCTTCATCCGGCTCAGTTCGCCCCGGGCGCACTCGGCGTTGTTGGTGATGAGCCGCACCACCGCGTGGTCGCTCGCCTCGTGCACCGACAGCGCGCAGATCATGCAGTGCGCCTGGTCGAACATCTCGACAAGGTCGTGCAGCTTCCCCACCTTGTTGTGCAGGAACACCGAGAACTGGGTCACCGTCGGCGCCGAGTACCCGTGCGCGGTTTCCAGCGGTGTTGACGCCTGGCTCATGTGCGGTCGGGTCCTTCCGGTTTGCCGGGTGGCGGCAACGCCGCGTCCCGGGCCAGCCAGTCGGGGGCCCACGAGTCCCCTTCACCTTTGCCCAGATTACCGGAAGTTTGCCGTCCCAGCAAGGCCCATGGCATGAAAAAGGCCCCTTTGAGAGGGCCAAGAGGGGTCACACGCTGAAACTGCTGCCACACCCACAGGAGGCGGTTGCGTTCGGGTTGTTGAACACGAACCCGCGGCCCATGATCTCGTCCTTGAAGTCCACTGTCACGCCACCCAGGTAGAGCAGGCTCTTGGGGTCCACGATGATCTTGATGCCGTGCTGCTCGAAGACCTCGTCGGTGTCCTTCTGGGTCTCAGTGAGGTCCAAGATGTACGAGAAGCCGCTGCAGCCCCCGCCCTTGACGCCCACGCGCAGGCGAACCTTGTCCGCGTCCAACTCCTGCTGCTGGATGATCGTGCGGACCTCGCGTGCGGCGGTCTCGGTCAGGATGAGGCCGGTGGGCTGGGCCTGCGTGTCTGTGGTGGTGGGGGCGGTGGTGGATGCCATGGTTCGTGATTCCTTCGCGGTATTCTACGGAGGTAACCTGGGTGCGGTTCTCGATCTATCGGACCGCTTGGGTGAGGGGTTAGTGTGCGGCCTGCGTCTTTGCGGGCTCGGCGATCCCGTTCTTCTTCCGGTAGTCCTCCAGCGCCGCGTGGATCGCGTCCTCGGCCAATACCGAGCAGTGGATCTTCACCGGAGGCAGGGACAGCTCCTCCACGATCTGCGTGTTCTTGATCGCCTCCGCCTGGTCCAGCGTCTTGCCCTTGAGCCACTCGGTGGCGAGGGAGGAACTGGCGATCGCGCTCCCGCAGCCAAAGGTCTTGAACTTGGCGTCCTCGATGACGCCGTCCTTCCCGACCTTGATCTGCAGCTGCATCACGTCGCCGCACTCGGGCGCGCCGACCAGCCCCACGCCAATGTCCTTCCGCGTTTTCGCTTCAGCGCTCGTTCCAAATGCGCCCACGTTGCGCGGATTCTCATAGTGGTCGATGATCTTCGGTCCATACGCCATGATCGTTCTCCTGCGGCAACTGTTGCCGCTCGTACTTGACTAGTGGTGCGCCCATTCAACTTTGCTGAGGTCGATGCCTTCATTGAACATGTCGTACAGCGGGCTCATCTCCCTCAGCCTCTTCACCGCGAAGATGATCTTCTCCGCCGCGTGGTCCACCTGCTCCTGGGTCGTCCAGCGGCCCAGCGAAAGCCGCAGGCTGCTGTGCGCGAGCTCATCGCCCACGCCCAGGCCCTTGAGCACGTAGCTGGGCTCCAGGCTCGCGCTTGTGCAGGCGCTGCCGCTGCTGCACGCGATGTCCTTCACCGCCATCATCAGCCCCTCGCCCTCGACAAATCCGAAGGAAATATTCGCGATGTGCGGCAGGCGCTTGTCCTTATGCCCGTTCACCGCGCAGTGGTCGAGTTTCGCCGCCACGGCGTCCTCCAGCCGCTTCCGCAGCCCAGCGAGGCGGGCCCCGTCCTTGTCCATCTCCTGCATGCAGATCTCGCACGCCTTGCCCAGACCCACGATGCCGGTGACATTGAGCGTCCCGCTGCGGAAGCCCCGCTCCTGCCCGCCGCCATCAAAGAGCGGCGTCAGCCGCACCCGCGGGCGCTTCCGCCGCACATACAGCGCGCCGACGCCCTTGGGCCCGTAGATCTTGTGCCCGCTGAAGGAGAGGAGGTCCACGTTATCCTTCTCGACGTCCGTGGGCATCTTGCCGACCCACTGCGTGCCGTCCACGTGGAAGATGATGTCCTTGCTCCGGCACAGCGCGCCGATCGCCCGGATGTCGTTGATCGTCCCGATCTCGTTGTTCGCCCACATCACGCTGACGAGGATCGTGTCAGGCCTGATGTGCTTCTCGATCATCTCGGCGGTGTACACGCCGTCCTTCGTGGGCTCGATGAACGTGACGTCAAAGCCCTCCTTCTGGAGGCGCTTGCACGGGTCCAGCACCGCCTTGTGCTCGATGAGGGTGGTGATGATGTGCCCGCGGCGGCTGCCGTCCACCAGGCCGCTCCCCGCCGGCGCCCTCTCGTACATCGACGCCGCGCCCTTGATGGCGAGGTTGTTCGCCTCGGTCGCGCCGCTGGTAAAGATGATTTCCTTCTCGTCGGCGTTGATGAGTCTGGCGACCTGCTCGCGCGCCTTGTCCACCCCCGCCTCCGCGTCCCAGCCGAAGCTGTGGTTGCGCGACCCGGGGTTCCCGAACTTCTCGCTGAAGTAGGGCAGCATCGCCTCGACCACCCGCGGGTCGCAGGGCGTAGTCGCGGCGTGGTCCATGTAAATGGTGGAGGTGGGCTTTGGGGGGGTGGCCATGCGGTGTCCTTTAGCGGTGCTGCGTGGGCGAAAGCGGTCGGAGAGATTTTGAGATGGAGGTAGGCCTGGAACACGGGAACATCACGGGCGACGCCGCCCCGTGGACGCTCAAATACTAGGTTTCACCGGATTTTGATGCTGCACCCGCGTGCGCGGTTCCTGCATCACCCTTTGGGCCGGGCGTACCGCATGGATAGGCGGTTGCCCTTGTCGTTGTACGCCACCTTGGACATGTACGCCCGTATAAGCAGCAGCCCGCGCCCACTGCCCCGCTCCAGGTTTTCCTCCAGGGTCGGATCCGGCACCTCTTCGGGCGAAAAACCGGGGCCCTGGTCCTCCACGTCAAGGTCCACGTGGTCGTGGGCGACCTCATAACTGAGGTACACGGGCAGCGTCGCGGGCAACCCTTTGTGCCCGTGCTTGAAGGCGTTGGTCAGCGCCTCGTGCAGGGCCAGCCGCAGCGCGAACATGCTCGCCTTGGGGTACTGCTGTTCTTCCAGGAACGCCACCACACGGTTCTGCGCCTCGTCCATCGCGCGTGCATCGTTCACGACCGCGATGGTCCCGCGTTGCGGCGGATGGGGGC
>CALLYM010000245.1 GCA_937858155.1 uncultured Phycisphaerales bacterium
AAGAAACGGGCTCTCAGCAAGTACGTGGATCACGTATATTTTGAAGAGAACGGCGACTTCAATGGCTTCAGCCCTGGAGAATTTGACTACGGAATGTGGCTCCGCCTCGTAGCTTACGCCAGAAACTATGGCATTTATGCCGAGCCGGTTAACTTTTCGGACTGGAACCAACGTAAGTCTCCAGTGAAGTATCCCATGGGGCCATACGCGCCCGACGCGATTCCCGAGGTTAGTGACTGGTTGTTCGACAGGATCTTTGGCGGACCTCATCGCAGCGGAGGGTTTGTTACACTTGCAAAGCTGTTGCCGGTGTTGGAGCAGCAACGGGCGGGACGCAATTCCTCGTTTCAGCAATTAATGCAATCGCCGCACCCGTTGCTTGGTAAGCTGTAACGGGCGGGTGGTACAAACACTGTGCCACCAAGATCGGCCCTGCGATCTTGGTGCATATCCCACACCGTCGCGACCGAAGGCAGGTGGCCCGAACCGGTGCCCCTGACCTGTCCGGCTCTGCGGGCAGGTCGGGGTTCTTCGCGTGACCGCTCATTGGCCGCGACCCACCTCCGCAATCGCTGATCGCTGGCATCTGCCATAGCCTACTTACCTCCCTGGAGACCAACACATGCTGCGTCCCATCGTGGTTCTGGCGTTCCTCGCCGCGTGCATGCTCGCGTTCCTTCCAGCCTGCAAGAAGACCCCGCCGGCCGATCCGTACGCGGCGATGCGCCCTCGCGTATTGCCGTACATCCACGATCACAGCCCTCCCGCCGAGGTGAAACAGTACATCGACGCCAAGTACGCCACCGCCGCGGCCACCGCTGAAGACACTTTGACGAAGGCCGCCAGCGCAACGCCCAAAGGCTATGAAATTGGTTTTCCAATTTATTACCGCGCGGTGACGCTGGATATCTTGATATTGGCAAAGGACGACAAGCGGACCGACGTGCTTAGGTTCTTCCAGTCGCTCCCGGACCCAAGCCCGGGTCCGTAGGGGCAGGGCAGGTGTTACTGAAATCATCCCTCCGTGCCACCGAGATCGGGCTCTGACGATCTCGGTGCTCCTAGCTTCCACCGCAACCCTTGAGCGCCCCGATCTTCTTTCGATCGATTCCGTGCGCTCCGCCCTGCGCTTTCACGCTCCACTGTGTGCCGCCCCATCATCGTGCGGGCCAAGCAAGGAGCGACCCCATGCCCACCACCAACCCACAGACCCTCCTGCGTTGCCTGGCCCTCGCCGCGCCGGTGTTCGCCACCACCGCCCTCCACGCCCAGGCCGTCTCTAACATCCAGCAGGTGCTGGCACAGTGCGGCACCAACACCTCCGTGCCGCCGCCCATCGGCAGCAGCAACACGCTGAACGCCAGTGGCACCTGCAGCACCACCCAGGGCGGCACCGGTTCGATCAACGATGCCTCGTCCTACATCCTCGCGGCGGGCGGGGTGATCCACGTCATCAACACCGCGAACGCTGACCTTCGGACCCACCTCTTCAACCCCAGCGGCGCGCGGGCCCAGGGCGTCGCAGACTTCTCCTACCCCATGAACGACATCATCTTCACCAACACCGCAAACCCATCGATGGTGGGGCCCGTGAACGCGAGCCTCAACTTCGTCGTGCAGTTGCAAGCGTCCGTCTCTGGCCCGGCGGACCCTCTTCAAAGCACCCTGCCGCGCTCGTTCAACTCAGTCCGCGCGATCCTGGGCTCCGTCACGACGATCGGCGGCTACGACCTCAGGCCTTCAGGCCCCATTACCTCCGGCGCGCTCATCGGCTACCCCAATGACTTCAGCCCGCTCCACCTGACGACCCCCTCGCAGACCTTCACGCTCACCCAGCCCGTGACGGTGCAGTTCATCGCCCAGTGCTCCCAGACTGCCCTGTACAACTCAGTCGCACCCTCGCCTCGCACCGGTTCCGCCACGACGGATGTGCGGATCTCCTACCCGTGCGGCACGCCTGTCTTTAACCTCCCCCCGGGCATCACCGCCAACAGCGTGTCGCTGGGCATCGTGAACAACATCTGGGTCAACGGCCCCTGCGGCCCCACCTGCGACACCATTGACTTCAACACTGACGGACTCTTCCCCGACACCGCGGACATCGACGACTTCCTGACCGTCTTCAGCGGCGGCCCCTGCAGCACCGGCGCCGGGGGGTGCGGAGACCTCGACTTCAACAACGACAGCCTCTTCCCCGACACCGCCGATATCGACAGTCTGCTCAGCGTCTTCAGCGGCGGCCCATGCCTGTAGCCCGACAAGCAGGCCGCTCGGCCCGCCCTCTCCGTGCCACAGCTCTCGCCGTCGCTTTGGACGGCGATAGCTGTGCTTCCGCGCACCAACCCCGCGCACCTTCTCGACTCTGCCCAACATGCCGACAAGCGTGTCCGTGCGTTCGACCAAAGCCCCGGACTACCACAATGCGTCCTGCCCTCGCTCCAGCCCCGGCAGGGGCGCCAGTCTGTAGCCAGGGGTGCAGCGAGCGAGTCTTCGAGCGAGCGCAACCCCTGGAAAGGTTCGCCGCGGAGCGGTTCCATGCGATGCGATTCGCATCGCCGCCGCGCAGCGGCCGCGCCGCGGGGCGCGACGTACAACCTCCGTTACCTCCCGACAACACATCCACCCGCCGAATTCCCCTCGCCCATCTACGTGACAACGACCACGTTTGTGCGCACAGCCCGACCGCGCACCCCTTCCTCAACGCGCACATTCCAAAAAAACTTTGACGCTGTGTTTCCCGACACTCCGTGCACTCCCGCACGGATTTCATGCCACGTTGTGCGCACAAACCGAGTCATCGCCAGACAAGGTAGAGGCCCATGTACTTCCCGAACCCCCCTCTTACTCCTTTGACCACTTGACCATTTCTCACTTTGACCATTTAGAGTTCATGCCCCCTCCCCCCGCCATCCCCACACTCGATCCGCGCAAGCGTGACTTCGCGCTCCGCCAGTTGCAGAACCCCACCTGCAGCATGGAAGACGTGGCCGAATCCCTCGGCCTCACCCTGGAGCAGCTCACGCTCTACCTGGCGAGCGACGAAGGCCTCCAACTCATCGCGGAAGCCGAACTCTCGCTCGCCGTCCGCACGCGCATCGCCGCCGCCGCTCACCTCCACCACGCTATCGACGCCCTCGGCATGATGCTGTCCGAGTACGCCGACGGCACACGCAACATCGCGTTGGACGACCGCAAGCACTCCACCCACGTCCTCCACGAAGCGCAGCGAGGCAACGCCCGTCGCGCCGCCCACCTCCTCTTCCGCCTCGCCCACTTCACCCCCAAACCCATCCGCGCGTACGGACCCTCCCCCCACGGGGGAGGTGTCGCGGCTTCCGCGACGGAGGGGGCTACTCGCCCTTCCTTCTCTTCATCCCCCCTGACTTTCCAATCGCCCCAGCGGCCCGCCCTCCAGCCTGCGCAGGAAGACTCCGCGACCCCCGACGCCTCGCCGTCCGTCTCCTCACTGTCGCGCAGTCCCGCCCGACACCTTCCCGCCGCCAAGATCGAAGTCCAGCACCATAGACCCAAGCCCGCGTTCGCCGCGTGCAAGCAGCAACGCCGCGCCTTGGACGAAATCAGCCGGTCCGTCCACGAACGCTGCGCTCGTAATTGGGACGAACAAGCCGCGGCCGCCAGGGCGCCGCCGTAGAGGGCGTGCGGATCGGGCCAGCTGAACATGGGCGGCCGCACCGATTCTCGTGCCAAGGTTGGGAAAGGTCGGCACAGCCCGCCGTCCGCCTCACTTGGATGATCCACAGACCGACGCAAACACGCTCACTCGCGCCGCACCTCCTTGGTGGAGGGCGTCTTATGCCTTTTCCATTGACTCCGCCCCCGGCCCCCGCTAGATTGCACGCAATCCGGAGGGCCCACATCCATGCGCCGTGTCACGATCGCCTGTTCCACCATTGTTGCAGTTCATGCCGCCTGCGCACAGCCCGCCGTAGTGGGCTTTGATGCAACGCGCGGCGGTACCGCCTCTCTCGCGGCGGGAAGTGGCTTCACCCAGATGCGCGACGGTCTCCTAGCCGCGTTTCCCGGGATGACCATCCGCAGCGTCGGCACGATCAGCGGGCTCAATCCCGCGACCGATGACGTGGTCATTCTCTCCTCCGCGCGCGGCGCCGTCTCCGCGATAACACCCCTCACCGCCCAGGAGCAAACCAACCTCCGCACGTTCGTCGAGGCCGGCGGAGCGGCGATTCTGTTCGTGGACAACGACACCTTCGCCGGCGCAGCCTCGGACCCCGCCAACGAATCCATGATCGACCCCTTCGGCCTCGACATCGCAGGCACTGGTGCGGGCTGGCAGCGCACCGCGCACATCACCAACCCCGCTTCGACGACCATCACCACCGGCCAGTTCGGCACGATCACCTCGTTCGGCATCGGATGGACCGGGTGGTTTACGAACCTGGGACCGTACGCCACAAGCCTCGCGACCACGGTGGACAACGCCCAGCCCTGCCTCGCGATGATCCCCTGCAACACGATCTCCCCTGGCAGCGGGCCCGTGGTCATCTTCGCCGATTCAACCATGGCCGCCAACGGCTACATGACGCCCAACAACCTGAGCCTCATCGAGAACGCCATGGCCTTCGCAACCCAGTCCTGCGTGGGCGGGTGCGACTCCATCGACTTCAACAACGACGGGCTCTTCCCCGATACCACCGACATCGAGGACTTTCTCAGCGTCTTCAGCGGCGGCCCGTGCAGCACAGCCCCCGTGCCCGGGTGCAACGACGCCGACTTTAACAACGACGGCCTCCTCCCCGACACTCTGGACATCGAAAGCCTCCTCTCCGTCTTCAGCGGCGGCCCATGTCTCTGACATCAGGTGCGATTCATCCCCGCTCCATCCGCCACCGCACGCTTGTGGGGGAGACCCGACCCCCCGGAGTGAGCCGATGCCGGACCGTCAGAGCACCAACGTGGTCCAGCCATACCTGTTCTTCAACGGACGCTGCGAGGAAGCGTTGGAGTTCTACAAGCAGGCGATGGGCGGCGAGGTCGCGTACATGGTCCGGTTCACCCAGAACCCAGACCCCATCACCACGCCCCCGGGCTTCGACAACAAGATCATGCACGCCGTTCTTCGCGTGGGGGATACGAACGTGTTCATGAGCGACGGCGACAAGGACTCAGGCACGTTCCAGGGCTTTGCGCTCTGCCACACCGTCGCGACGGAGGCCGACGCGGACAGGGCTTTTAACGCCCTGAGCGCGGGCGGCAAGACGATCATGGCGCTCACCAAAACCTTCTACTCGCCCCGGTTCGGGATGCTGGTTGACAAGTTCGGCATCAAGTGGATGGTCATGGCCGTCCAGCCGGTATAAGCGCTACACGCAGCTCCGCAGCAGCAACACGAGCAGGATCAACGGGATGGGCACGCCGAGGGCCCAGAGCAGGATGGCAGGCCGGACTTTTCCGTGGTGGATGCGTTTCATACAGCAGGGAAACTGCACCACACGCCTGCGTTGCCGTTAACTCCACAATGAAACTTCCTTACCGCCTTCAACTCTATCCTAACAATTGCGAGTGCAATCCCACGCCACGCTGACGAGGCCCCTCCTCACCGCCCTCTTTCTTGCCGCCGCCTCCTGCGGTGCGCACGCGATGCTCGCGCCGGAGACGGGCCGCG
This sequence comes from uncultured Phycisphaerales bacterium, assembly GCA_937858155.1. Classification (GTDB taxonomy): domain Bacteria; phylum Planctomycetota; class Phycisphaerae; order Phycisphaerales; family UBA1924; genus BJHL01. Next base: position 5,645 of record CALLYM010000245.1, read on the forward strand.
CGTTCGCAGCCGTTCTTCTGGGCGCCCTCGGTGGTGTCTACCTCGGCGGGGCGCTGCGATCAGGTTCGAAGGGAGAGGTTGCATTGACCGCCGTCGCCGCCGTGTGCTGTGCGTGCCTTGGCGTCTACGGGCTGTTCGGGCCGGCGTGGATCATCCCCAGCGGCTTTCTGCTTCATGGTGCCTGGGACTGGACCCACCACGCCATGGACAGGCGCACTGTTGGGCGCTGGTGGCCGCCCTTCTGCGCGCTCTATGACGTGATTGTCGGTGTGTACCTGCTCATCCCACTTGTCCACTAGTCGACCGTCAGGTTCACGAGGTACTGGTCGAGCTGGGATTGAGCAGCCCTGACGGCGTCGCGTGCGGTCTTGAGGTTTTCGAACAGGTTCTCCATGCGCGTTTCCTGGTCGCCCAGCTTCTTCAGCAGGCGCGTGCCGAGCTCGCCGGAACGGTCGATCGTGTTCAGGTTGTCGCGCAGGCGGGCCTGCTCGGCGCGGATTTCGGCCTGTTCCTGCTCGATGGCGGCGACGTGCTGCTGCGCGTCCACCACGGCCTGCTTGAGCTGATGGGCCTTCGCGAAGGCGTCCTTGACACCCGGGCTGATTGACGCGCCTTCGCTCACGTACCGCGTGAACGCGTCGGTGGGTGTATCGAGGATCACCAGCGAGTTGGAGGTCGTGAGGCTCTGGACGACCTTCAGGGTCTTGGTCTGGTGCGCGCCGAGCGCGACTTCGAAACGGTACTGTGTCGGCGTTTCCGATGTGGCAGAGCCCGGCTCGGTGAGCTTGGCGCCCGTGACCTTGGGGTGTTCCAGGATGAGCGTGCGGGGTGCGTCCTCGTCGGCGCTCTCGACCTTGTACTCCGCGGTGGAGACCGATGCGGTCGTCAGGTCAAGCATGCCCTTGACAATCCGTACCCGCGAGGTACGGGCGACGTAGTTGGTGTTCGTCGTGATGGTGACATCGGAATCCATGCTGTACGAGAGGAGCCGCACATCGCCCTTGCCGGTGTCGCCGATCTGCGCATCGCCCGCGTACACGTCGCCCTCGTAGACCGCGACAGGTCCTGCGATGAGTTCGAGCCCGGAAGAGTTCGTGAGTTCCACTCCCAGCCGCGGGTGGATGCCCACATCGCCCGGGGTGCGGATGCTGACGCGCCGGCCTTTGACCTCCTGGCTCACGATGGGCAGCATGGCAGAGCGTTGGCGGTCGATGGTCACCGGCTGTGCGACCCTGTAGAAGAAGACATCGCCGGTCTCGACCGCGGCCGCGGCCGCCGGCGTGGAGGCGAGCATCGTCCCGCGGTTGGACAGCTGGTACGCCGCGGCGCTCTCGCTCACCATCGCGGGCATCGGCGCACCGGGGCGCCCCGGCGCGACCGACTTCGCCGCATAATCACTGGCGCGTGCGCTCTGCGTGAAGGGCGATTGACCGCCACCGCCGGTGCCGGACAGCATCTGTTCCTCGTACGACCGCGGCGCGACGGCGAGGGGTACGGGGACGGGGACCTCGATGGGCGGAAGCGGCCGCCCCGGCGCGCCGACGAGGACCAGCTCCCGGACGCCCGCGGCGACGAGTGCATCGCCCTCGAAAAAGAGCGCCTTGTTGTTGTTGTAGAAGGCGCCCGACGTCGGCAGCCTCAGCCTGGAGCAGCTCCAGAGCGGCACCATCCCCCGGCTGAACCCCGGCGAAGAACTGCAGGCGCACACGAGCGCACGGCCGAGCCCGACCTTCACGGGTTTCCTTGAGCACATCGCCCGGGATGTCGCCGTCGGTCTGGGTGTGCCGTACGACTTCGTGTGGCGTCCCGACCTCTCCGGCAGCGGCAACCGGCTCGTGATTTCCGCGCGCGGCGGTACGCGCGAGATTCTGGCCCAATTGGCCGCCCGGAGCGACGTGGCTGACATCCTGGTGACACGGCCCAGCCTCGAGCAGATTTTCCACGAGTACTACACCTCGCCAAGTGACCACGAGTGGACAAGGCGTTGAGCCTGACGACGATCCTTGCGTTGACCGGCCGGGGGCTCCGAGCCGGAGTGTGGAGTCTTGTGGCCCTGGTCGCGGCGATTGCCGGATTTACGTTCGTGCAACCGGTGGTCATTGCGTCCTTTGGCGGGGCGGACGCGCTCAACGCGATCATGTCGCGTATCCCGCCCGCGTTTCAGGCGTTTGCCCGCACCCGGCCCGAGTTTCTGGCGATGACAGGCTTGCCGGGGTATTTGTCCCTCGGCTTTACCCACCCCATTTACATCGTCCTCTCCGGCGCGGCCGTCATCGGATTCGCGGCGCGCATCCTCGCTGGCGAAATGGCAAGCGGCGCCATTCAGCTCCCGCTCTCCCGGTCTGTTTCGCGCCCAACGCTGTATCTTGCCAGCGTTCTCGGCATCACCGTCGTCATCGTGCTTGCCGCCGCTGCCGGCCCGCTCGGCATGCTGGCGGGAATTCTGTACGCCAAACCCGGAGCGTTCCCGGTCAGTCACCTCTGGCCGATGAGCATCGTCTGCTTTGCGCTGCTCTGGGCCATCGCTGGCCTGTCACTGCTTTTCAGTTCGGTCGCCAACAGGGCCGGGCAAGTGATTGGGTGGGCGCTGGGGTTACTCCTGTTCTCCTACTTCGTGGACTACTTTGCCGGAGTCTGGGATCCACTTCGTGCGATCCTCTTTCTCTCGTTGTTCGAATACTTCGCCCCGACGCAGACACTGGTCAATGGCGTCGCGGACATGCGGAATACCGGCATCCTGCTGGCCACCGGGTCGATCGCGCTCCTCGCCGGCTTTATCGTTTTCACCCGGCGCGACCTGCCGGCGTAGGCGAGATTCGCCAGCGGCAAATGAAAGGCCCCGGATCCAGAAGCTGGATCCGGGGCCGAAGGCGATCTCTCGGCAAGCTCGAGACGCCACGTGCTTCGTCGGTTTACACCGTCGTGATGGCGCCCTCGTTGGCTTGCTGCACGAGCTTGGCGTACTTGGCCCACACGCCGGCGAGATTCTCCTGCACGCGGGGCTTCCACTCCTTGAGCCGCTCCGCAATCTCGTCGTCGCTGAGGTCGACATTCAGGCTGCGGGCTGGCGTAT
>CALLYM010000246.1 GCA_937858155.1 uncultured Phycisphaerales bacterium
CACGCCTGCGGCGATTGAGCTCGCTCGCTTCGCTCAATGCCGCATGGAGCACCTTTTTGGGGTCGGGAATGGACTCCAGTTTGGCCACTTTCGGCAGCCCCAGAGGCACGTTGCCAAAGGGGTTGCCAGCCGCGTCCCGCAGTGCTTGCTCATCGAAGAGAAGCCAAGCTTCCGTCATGCGAACGGGAACCACAGGAATCATCGGTTGTCCGGCGGGGCGGGGCATTGCCCGAACGATCTCGTCCTCCCGAGTCTCCCGGCCGATTCCCTCGGCATCACGATGGACGAAGAGAACATCCCCGCGAAACAGGCTCGACGCCGCACGGATCCGTTCGCCAAGCCCGGTGGGCCGCGGCTTTACCTGCGACAGGTCAGCCCATTCTTCCTGGATGGCGAAGGCAGGCAACTGCTCCTGAAGTACCCAGCGGAGAATCGGAAGCAACGCCCGATCCGATGTCCCGTCGGAGAGGAGAACAAAATGAAGCCGGTTCACGCCACCGACTCGAAATTGAAAGCCTGCTGGACCCAGGCGTCGTCCACCACACGGCGGCTGTTCCTGGGCGGGGCCGAGGCCCTCCTCTTCCCCATCGACTGGCCAGAGCCCTTTGGCCTGGTGATGATCGAAGCCATGGCCTGCGGCACGCCGGTGGTGGCCTATGCCTGCGGCTCGACCCCGGAAGTGATCGAGGACGGGGTCACCGGCTTCCTTGTGCCGCTCAGGGACCCCAAGGCCCTTGCCGACCGGGTGCTCCGCATTCTGAACATGTCAGACGATCAGTGGCGCCGCATGAGCGAGGCCGCGTACGCCAAGGCGCAGGAGTTCAACTGGGACTCGTCGGCTGAACGCCTTGAAGCGGTGCTGCTGGCGGAGGTGGATGCCGCGGAGCGTGCGGCGCCGTCCGAGCCGCGGGCGGAAGTGCCATGAGCATCTTTGTTCCCCTCGCCCTCTTCGGGTTTCTTCCATTCGCCGCCCTGCTCTTTTTGGCGATGCCTGCGCGCCGAGCGATCGCCGCCACGTTCATCCTGGGGTGGCTCTTCCTGCCGGTCGGGACGACGTACGCCCTGCCGGGGCTGCCGGATTACAGCAAGTACACGGCGATTGGTGTGGCGGCGGTCATGGGGGCGCTGCTGTTTGACAGTGGACGGGTCCTCGCTTTCCGTCCCACCTGGTACGACATTCCCGCCGCCGTCTTTCTTGTTGTGCCATTCCTTTCTTCCATCACGAACGGCCTCGGCGCGTACGACGGCATTTCTCAGGTCTTCGGCGCGTTCTGCACGTGGATAGCTCCCTACCTCCTCGCGCGTATTTATTACTCTGACCTTGAGGGCGCGCGTGACCTCGCCCTCCTCATCATCATCGGCGGGCTCATTTACGCGCCCCTGTGCCTGTGGGAAGTTAAGATGAGCCCACAACTCCACCGTTCCCTCTACGGGTTCTTCCCAGGGAACTTCGGCATGACCCGTCGCATGGGTGGGTGGCGTCCCAACGTGTTCCTGGAGCATGGACTCGCTGTTGGCCTGTGGATGTGCTGTGCGGCGGTGATTTCCGTGTTCCTCTGGCGTTCCCGCTGGCCGAGATCTGTCGCCCTCATCCCCATGTGGGCGGTCATGCTGCTTCTCCTCGCGACCGCCGTCGCGTGCAAGTCCTTCGGTGCTATCGCTCTGATGGCCCTTGCACTGGTCGTGGGCGTGATCGCCAAGCAGTTCCGCCTGCATTGGTTGATTGTGCTTTTCGTCATGGTCCCCATCACCTACATGATTCTCCGTGCTACCGGCATGTGGGACGGCAGCGAGCTGATCGACCTGGCACGCGATGTCGGTGGCGGTGAACGCAGCGGCTCCCTTATGGTCCGCGTGCGGAACGAAACAGTTCTGGTTCAGAAAGCGCTCCGTCAACCCCTCTTTGGCTGGGGAACGTGGGGAAGAAACCGTGTGTCTATCGACGAGAGCGGATTCCGATCCGTGACGGATGCGCTCTGGGTGATCGTTGTCGGCCAGCGCGGGCTTGTGGGCCTGCTCGCCATGATGGGTATGTTGCTGCTGCCTCCCGTGCTATATGTCGCTCGGTGGGGGCGTTCCGCGCTCACCCACCCCCTTCTTGCGCCCGGCACCGCCCTGTGCCTGGTCCTTGTCATGTTCGTGTGCGACACGCTCTTCAACGGCTTTATCAGCCCCGTGTACCTCCTCGCGGCGGGCGCCGTCATGGGGTTGGCGCCGGACGCTCGCTCGCTCGCCGCGCTGCGTGCGTACGCGTCCGGGCCACAGGGTGCATACCCCTCTGCCCCGCCGGTCTACCCATACCCGCCTCCCAACCCGCAGCCCCGCTGACCTTTCGTGAACGTTTCCCCACCCAACACGCCCACGACCCCGCCCTCAACCCCGCGGATGACGGGCGTAATCGTGACGTACCGCTCGCAGAAGACCATTCGAGCGTGCCTTGATGCTGCGCGCCGCTGCCATGACGCGGGCGTCATGGACACGGTGGTGGTGGACAACGACACACCTCCGCCCGACGCCACGCGCGACATCCTTGCACGTGAAGCGTCGTTCGCCCGCGTGGTCCTCTGCGATCACAACACCGGGTTCGGACGTGGCTGCAACCGTGGCCTCGCCGAAGTGCGAACACCCTACGTTGTCTTCATCAACCCAGACGCCACCCTTGAGCCGGACGCGGTCCGCACGATCGTGAGCTTCATGGACGCTCATCCGCGGTGTGCCGTCGCCGGCCCCGCGATCCTCCAGCACGAGGACTCGTCGGGTCAGCCTGTCTACATGCACGTGGGGGGTCTCCTGCGTCCTGCGTACGTCGTTCGTGATTCGCTGGGCCGCGGCTATTCCTCGCGTTTCCGCAAGCCCATGATCCCGGGTGCACCGCCCTTTGTCTCAGATTGGGTGAGCGGCGCCATGCTCGTCGGCAGAGTCGAAGTGCTCCGCGACCTGGGCGCATTCGATCCGCGCTTCTTTCTCTACTTCGAGGAGACCGACCTCTGCCGGCGAGTCCTTGCCGCCGGGCACGAGATTTGGGCAGTGCCCGGGGCAGCCGTCGAGCATATCGGCGGTGTTTCGGCGGCGGAAGAATCGAATGACCGCGTCAAGGGCTGCATCGCGGTGCACTACTACCAGTCGCGGTTCTATTACCTTCAGAAGCACTTTGGCGGGTTCCGCGCCCGCGCCGTCACGCTCGCGGAGTTCGTGTGTGAGCCGCTGGTCTCGCTGCTCCGTGCCGTGCTTGGGAAACACCAGGGTCCAGTCTTCCGCCGTTGGCGACACCCGCTGTGGCAACTCCCGCGCCCGCCCGAGGAGGTCGCGCCGTTGTGAGCGTGGGCGTCGTCATCATCGGGCGCAACGAGGGCGAACGCTTCGAGCGCTGCCTTCGGTCGCTCGTAGGCCGGGCAAACCCAATCATCTACGTGGACTCCGGCAGCACGGACCAGAGTGTCGCGTTTGCCGAGTCGTTCGCGTCGCAGGGCGTCCACGCCGTGCGGCTCGATATGACCAGGCCATTTACCGCCGCCCGCGCCCGCAACGCGGGGCTGGACACACTCCTCGCGCTCGCGCCCACCACCCAGTTCGTTCAGTTTGTGGATGGCGACTGCGAGGTGCGGGAAAACTGGCTGCACGCCGGCGAAAAGAAACTCAGAGAGGACCCCACACTTGCAGCCGTATCGGGACGCCTTCGCGAGCGATTCCCTGAAAAGACGCTCTACAACCGACTCGCCGACCTCGAGTGGGACCGCCCGCCTGGTGAAGAAAAGTCTTGCGGCGGCGTCGCGATGATGCGCATCGAGGTCGTGCGCGCTGTCGGCGGCTTTGATCCCACTCTTATCGCTGGCGAAGAGCCCGAACTCTGCGCCCGGATGCGGGCCCGGGGCTTCCGCGTGTGGCGCCTCACGGACGAAATGGCGTGGCATGACATCGACATGACCACCCGCAAGCAGTGGCTTACCCGCGCCCGCCGTCACGGGTACGCGATCATCGAGGTGAGTTACTTCAAGACCCAGGCGAGCCGGGGCCTGTTCGCGAAGCAGGTAAGGAGCGCGGTGGTGTGGGGGATTGCATGGCCGGTGGTGATCGGGCTCGCCGCGATGTGCGCCGTCAGTGCGACCCTTATCACCTTCCATCCTCGCGCGACCACCGGTGATCATATAACAACGTATCTGATCTTCTGCGCGCCGCTTGCCCTCTGTGTGTTCGCATGGCTGATGCAATGGGGGCGGATCGCGCTCGCAAGCATCCACAAGGGCCTCACACCGCGGCAGAGCGGTGCCTACGCATACCTCCTGATGCGGTCAAAGAGTGCGCAAGCATCCGGCATGGCCCGGTTCCTCCTCCGCCGCTTCCGCAAGCGATCCCCGCGCCTCATCGACTACCGCGAGACATCATGACCACGATGCACCGATGTGCTGGATGTCGCGTCTTCACAATTGGATGGCTTCGTCCAATTCCTCCAGCCCCGCGCGGAGCAGCGCCTCGCGGGGTCCCTGGGGCATAAGGAACCCGGCGGCGGAGTCCACCGCGCTCATCGCGGGATCTGGCCACAGATCGTCGTCCGCTATGTCCACCGAGCGCTGCGCGAGCACCGTCCGTGCCAACGTGGCCCCGTCGATTAGTTCGATTCGGCCGTCATCGTGCTCAACGAGGGCGGAGGACTGCTCGACCCAGTCGCCGCAGTTGACGTAGGCGAAGCCGTCGGTCGACTTGATGGTGGCGGCATGAATGTGGCCGCAAATCGCGCCATCCAATCCGCGCTCGCGCACGTTGCGCGCGACCGCATCCTCGAAGTCGACGATGAAACTTATCGCGCTCTTCACTTTGCGCTTGGCATAGCCGGCGAGCGACCAGTACCCCGAGATTCCCAGCCGGCGGCGCGCCCACGACAGCCAGATGTTGAGCCGCACCAGGAAGGCATAGCCGTGATCGCCGAGCAGGGCGAGCCAGCGGTGATAACGCGTGACCACGTCGAATTCGTCGCCGTGCAGGACGAGATAGCGCCGGCCATCGGCGGTCGTGTGTACGTACTCGCGATATAGGCGGATGTCGCCGAAGGCGCTTTCGACGTACTCGCGCAGCGCCTCGTCGTGATTGCCGGGGATCAGGATCACCTTGGTGCCATGACGTGCGCGCTTGAGGATCTTCTGCACCAACGTGTTCATGGCGGTCGACCAGTACACGCCGCGCCGTCCCATCGCCCAGAAGTCGAAGATGTCACCGACCAGGAAGAGGTATTCCGAGTCGTGGTGGCGAAGGAACTCGAGCAGCCGCTCGGCCTGGCAGGCGCGGGTGCCGAGGTGGATGTCGGACAGGAAGATGGCGCGCACGGTAAGCATGATCGAGCGCGATCCTAAGTGCGCCATGTTGCGCCGGGATGACAGCCGCGTGCCTGTCATGGCAACCGAACAAATCCTTCACCGTCCGGTCATGCGGCCTCGGTATGGTCGGCGCCGGCGCCGTGGGCCGGTGTATCGCACCGGCGGTGACGGCGCGCGAACCTGGAGCATCGTCATGAAGATCCTCGTCGTCACCGACGCGTGGGAGCCGCAGGTCAACGGCGTGGTCCGCACGCTCAAGTCGACGCGCCGCGAACTGCAGGCACTGGGACATGAAGTCGACGTTCTCACGCCGCTGGAATTCCGCACGCTGCCTTGCCCGACTTATCCCGACATCCG
>CALLYM010000247.1 GCA_937858155.1 uncultured Phycisphaerales bacterium
CGCCACCACCCTCACCGAGGCTGGCTACGTCGGCGAGGACGTCGAGAACCTGCTCCTGAAGCTCCTGCAGGCCGCCGACTTCGATCTCGAAGCGGCCCAGCGCGGCATCATCTACATCGACGAGATCGACAAGATCGGCAAGACCTCCAACAACGTCAGCATCACCCGCGACGTCTCGGGCGAGGGCGTGCAGCAGAGCCTCCTCAAGATGCTCGAGGGCACCGTCAGCAACGTGCCGCCCCAAGGCGGGCGCAAGCACCCCGAGCAGCAGTACATCCAGGTCGATACCACCAACATCCTCTTCATCTGCGGCGGCACGTTCGTCGGGCTTGAAGAAATCATCCGCCGTCGTTTAGGCCAGACCAAGATCGGTTTCAACCTGACACCCGTCGAACGCGACTCCGCCAAGGAGTCCGCGAAGGTGCTGCAGCAGGCGACCGCCGACGACCTCATCGAGTTCGGCATGATCCCCGAGTTCGTGGGGCGTCTTCCCGTGCTAGCACCTATGGAGCCCCTGTCCGTCGACGCGCTCATGAACGTGCTGACGGAGCCCAAGAACGCCATCACCAAGCAGTACCAGCACCTGTTCACGATGGAGGGGGCGTCGCTCACTTTCACGAAGGGTGCACTGCGCATCATGGCCGAGCGGGCCCTCAAGCGTCAGACCGGCGCACGCGCACTGCGTGCCGTCATGGAAGAGGTCATGCTCCCCCTGATGTTCGACCTGCCCGACCAGCAGAACGCGGGCGTCGAGTACATCGTCGATGAGCATGCGGTCAACGAGAAGCACACGCTGAAGGAACTGCGGGCGAAGCGGAAGGAATCGGCATAAGAGCCGGTCAAGCCCATGCCACGCAGCACGGCAACCAGCAACAAACCGGGGACCTCCCCGGTTTTTTTATGGTGATGCGAGCGTACCGGGCTGTCCCTCAACGCCGGCCGAGCCGCTCCATGATCAGCCCACCCGTGCAGTAGCCCAGCGCCCACCCGACAATGACATCGCTCACGTAGTGTGCCCCGAGTAATACCCGTGCGCAGCCCACGAGGAATGCGAGCGCGACCAGCAGGGGCGCAAGACGCGGGTACACGCGAGCCAGCGCAGCGGCAAGGCACGCCGCGGCCCCCGCGTGGCTGCTGGGCAGGCTCCAGAGGTCGCTCGAAATGTCCTTCCACACTTCCCACGCGTGTGCGGTGAGGTATGTCAGTGTGGCGTCGCTGGAGACGCGCGGGAGGGGGTAGGTGCGCCAGGGCAGGACGAATTCCCAGGCGCCCGCGCGCCCGGTCATCACGTGCTCGTGGAAAGCGATGCGTGGTCGGGGTCGTCCGACGGTTATCTTGACCACGTACATCACCACGGAGTTGACGATGACCGCGCCGAAGATCCCGAAGACCTTGAGCCGACGCTGGGGGTCTACAAGCCACATCACCAGCGCGATGATCACGATGCTGGAAATTGCGCCGAACTGCTGAAGAAATTCCAGTTCACGCTGGAGGTCCCCCTTCACGAACTTCCCCAGTCCGCCGAAGGGGCCGAGCCACTGCATGAGTGTTCGGTCGAGCGGTATCAAAAGCAGCGCGATCACCACGGCACAGGCAACGACGGCGCACGCCCGCACTGGTGAGAGGGGCTTCACGAACCACGCGAAGCTCCCCGCGGAACCGCTGTGCGGGCTCGCGTCGGCGGGGGTTTGTGTATAGTGAACGTGCATGCAGCAGGGCGTGCCAACCGGGGAAGACGGGGCGGGTCGCCCGCCGGGCGATGGTACGTCTCGGAGTCGTCCCGCTGCGCCGGACGCGGAGATGATCGCCCGCCTGATGGCGCACGGGAGGGACGCCGGGTCGACGGAAAGACGATCGGCCCATCAACCAGCCCTCATCCGTCGCCTGGAGTTATCACCCGCCTGGTGTGCATCGTGGGTGAAGGGCGGCGTGGTGCTGGTGGCTTTGTGCATATGTGTGCTTTTTCCCGGTTTTTTTTCGCTCCCGCCAATCGACCGGGATGAATCGAGGTTCGCCCAGGCTTCTCGGCAGATGGCGGAGTCTCGCGACTACGTCGTCCCGCGGGTTCAGGACCGTCCCAGGCTCAACAAGCCGCCTCTCATTTACTGGCTGCAGGCAGGTGTGGCGCGGGTCATCACCCGCGGCGACCTTTCGCGCGACGCGATCTGGATGTACCGCGTGCCGGGTGCGTTGTGCATGATCGCGACGGTGCTGCTGACATGGCGGCTGGGGTGCTCGATGTTCGACGCCCGGGTGGGGTGGCTGGGGGCGGCGCTGCTGGCGGTGTGCCCGCTGGTGGTCTTTGACGCGCACCAAGCGAGGGCGGATCAGCTGCTGCTCACCACGGTGGTGGCCTCCCAATTCTGCCTCTGGCGTGTGCTGCGCCTGCGCGCGGGCAGTGAGAAGTCTTGGTGGTTGCGCAACCTGTGGACCGCGGCGCTCTGGGCCTGCGTGGGGCTAGGGGTCCTGGGGAAGGGGCCCATTACACCCTTGGTCGTTGGGCTGACGATTGTCGCATTCTGCGTGATGCGGCGGGACTGGATGTTGCTGCAGCGGGTGAGGTGGTACCTGGGCGTCATCATCGTCGTGGGCATGGTGGCGCCCTGGGTCCTGAGCGTCACTCACAGCGTGGGATGGGGCGTGTACTGGCGCACGATTTACGATGAAACCATCGGGCGCAGCACGCAGGCCAAGGAGGGGCACTTTGGCCCGCCCGGCTACCACCTCCTGCTGCTCGTGGTGCTGTTCTTTCCAGGGTCGCTTCTGACAGGCTTAGCAGTGACAGGGGCGTGGAAGCGAGGGGCGGAACGGGTGGGCTCATGGTGGCGCTGGCGGTGGGTCGGGAAGTCGGCGGAGCTGTTCCTGCTCGCGTGGGTGGTGCCGGCATGGCTGGTATTCGAGCTGGTTCTTACCAAGCTGCCGCACTACACCATGCCCCTGTACCCGGCATTGGCGCTGCTCACGGCACGGACGGCCCTGGCGTCGAGCAAGAACGCGGTGGCAGCGATCCAAGGAGTGTGGGCTCGGCGAGGGTTTGTGGCATGGGGGGTAGTGGGGGTGGTCATTGTGACCGGCGTGCCCGCGGCGGCGGCGTGGTGGCTTGCAAGGTCTACTTCTGACGTGAGCCCCCTGCCGGGCTTCGGTGTGGCGTTCGCGGGCTTCGTCCTGGCGGGCGCGGCGACGTGGTACGCGCTGCGTGCTCGGCCGTTGCGCGCGTATGTGCTGTCAGGCGCTGCATTGCTAGTGACGTACGCCGTGCTGCTGCAGATCCTCCTGCCGACAAACAATGACATGCGGCTAAGCCCACGCATTGCCGGTGTGCTGAATCAAGGCTCGAACGTGTTCCGGGCCTGCGCTGCTGTGGGATACCAGGAAGATAGCTTGGTGTTCCTGACACGCGGGCGGATCGAGCGGATCGATGCGAAGGACGCGGCGGCATGGGTCCGCGCAAACCCCGATGGCATGCTCGTCGTGCGCAAAGGCGACGAGGTGGGCGAAGTGGCATGGCCCGGGTCAGCGGAGTTCTCCGGTTTCAACTACGCGCGCAGCCGGCGAGAGGTGGTGCTGATCCGGTCACGCGACGCGTCCGTGCCGCTCCTGCGAACGCATACCGATGACGACCTCAAAGCCACGCCGCATTGACGACTCCATGCCCGAGCAGCCTCCACCACTGCCCACCCCCTCCGGCCTCCTCCTCATCGACAAGGAGCCCGGCTACACGTCCATGGACGTATGCGCCATCCTCCGCACCAGACTCCGAAGGGGCGGCGCGCCCAAGCGCATCAAGGTCGGGCATGGCGGCACGCTCGACCCGCTCGCGACGGGACTTCTTGTCGTGCTGGTCGGGAAGGCCACGCCTCTGTGCAATGTCATCATGGCGGGCGAGAAGGAATATGTGGCCGGGATAGACCTGTCACGCAGAAGCGACACCGATGATGAAGAAGGGCCGACGCACGCCGTTCACGTTGCAATCCCGCCCACGCGAGAGCAACTTCTCGCGGTGCTCGCGACGTTCAAGGGAGCAATCCAGCAGCGGCCGCCGGCGTTCAGCGCCATCAAGTCCGGCGGCCGACGCGCGTACAACATCGCACGCGGCGGCGGCGAGGTGGACCTGCCCGCTCGAACGGTGACGGTCCATGCGGTCGAATTGCTCGCGTACTCGTACCCAACTCTCGCGCTGGGCATTCGTTGCGGCAAGGGCACGTATATCCGCAGCATTGCTCGCGACTTAGGCCCGCTGCTCCGTACCGGAGGCATGCTGAGCTCCCTTCGCCGCACTCGCGTGGGGGAATGGTCCATAGAACATGCGAAAAAACTCTCCGACCTTCCTGAAGTGCTAACGCAAGAAGGCCTGACGCCGATTCCTGCGCTGAACGGGGCGTGATGACGGCCTGCCTTGACGTCAATGTCCCTGCCCACTCAGAAGCCTTGCTGCTTCGTCCACATCCTTGTCGCCGCGACCGGAGAGGTTGACGACGAGGTTGCTCTTCGCGGGCATTTTTCCGGCAAGTCGCACGGCAAAGGCGATGGCGTGGGCGGACTCGAGCGCGGGGATGATCCCTTCGCTGCGGGCGAGCAGGGTGAACGCGTCGAGAGCGTCGGCGTCCGTCACGCTGGTGTATGTGACGCGGTTCTTGTCCTTCCAGAACGAGTGCTCGGGCCCCACGCCCGGGTAGTCCAGCCCGGCGCTGCACGAATGTGCGGGCGCGGTCTGGCCGAACTCGTCCTGCAGCACATAACTCAGGGAGCCGTGGAGCACGCCGGGCTTGCCCAGCGAGAGCGGTGCGGCGTGCTGGCCGAGGTCGTTGCTCCTTCCGCCCGCCTCCACGCCAAAGAGCTTGACCTTTTCGTCGTCGATGAAGGGGTAGAACATACCCGCTGCGTTGGACCCGCCGCCGACGCACGCAACCACCGCCTCCGGGAGTTTGGTGAACAGGCGCAGCGATTGGGCCTTGGTCTCGTTGCCGATGACCGACTGGAAGTCACGAACGATCATGGGGAACGGGTGGGGGCCTACCACACTGCCCAGGATGTAATGGGTGGACTCGACGCTTGCCATCCAGTCGCGCATGGCCTCGTTGGTGGCGTCCTTCAGGGTGCGCGAGCCAGAGTCCACCTCGATCACCTTCGCACCCATCATCCGCATGCGCGTGACGTTGAGTTTCTGGCGACGCACGTCCTCGCTGCCCATATAGACCTCGCAAGAGAGACCAAAGTGGGCCGCGGCGGTCGCGGTCGCCACGCCGTGCTGACCGGCGCCGGTCTCAGCGATGACGCGCTTCTTGCCCATCTTGACTGCGAGGAGGGCCTGCCCGAGCGTGTTGTTGATCTTGTGCGCGCCGGTGTGTGCCAGGTCTTCGCGCTTCAGCCAGATCGTCGCGCCTTGCTCGCCGACCTGCTCCCACGCGTGACGGCTGAGGCGCTGCGCCTCGTACAGCGGGGTGGGGCGCCCAGTGAACGTGCGGTGGAGGTCCGCGAGATCGTCCCAGAACTTGGCGTCGTTGCGCGCACGTTCGTAGGTTTCCTCCAGCTGAATCAGCGCAGCGACCAGAGTCTCGGGCACGTACGCGCCGCCGAACGCGCCGTACCGCCCGTGCGCATCCGGCGCGTGCGACAGGCGCGGGATGACGGGCTTGGGAGCGGCAGATTGGGGGGCGGGGGGCATGGGCAAAGGTAGCGTGAGACGGCGGGCTGTTTGCACGCGTCGCTGCTCATTCCTTTGCCGCCTCCATCCCCCGCCGTTCGTCCACCAGCAGCGTGACGAGCAGCCCAGCGAGCACCATGCCGCCCAGCACCACCAGGGATGCGGTCATGCCGAACCTGTCCTTGGCGATGCCGAAGGGGATAACAAGCACCGCGGCCAGCTTGAAGACCAGGCCCCAAAGCCCGAAAAACTCCGCGCTGCGGCTGGGGGGTGTCATGACGCCGACAAACGCACGGTTCGCCGTGCCCAGCGAGCCCAGGCCGAAGCCCAGGAGGTTGCCCGCGAGCCAGACCGGCCAGTGCGGGGGCGATGCGCCCGCCGGGAGGGTTGCGGCCCTGTGAGCGATCCACGCAAGGTAGCCGATCGTCCCCAGCCAGAGCACCAGCAGCGCCAGTGTCATGCGTTTGTGCCCGAGTCGGTCCTGGAGGAACGTGGGGACGAGCGTGCCGAGAATGCCAGAGACTGTGATAACGGCGATGAAGCCAACAAGGGCCGAACCCTCGAACCCGAAGTCCTTGGCGATGATGCTGGCGAATGAGACGACCACGCTCATAGCCCCGCCATAGAAGAAAGATGCGAGGAGGAGTGTGAGGAGATCTCGGTGTCGCCGGCTCGCGCGGGCGCTGTTGGCCAGCCGGGAGAACCCCATCGCGAGCAGGTTGCCGGGCTGCGGGGGCGTCTCGTGCTCGCGCAGGACAAGCATGGTGGGCAAAGTAAACAGGAAGAACCACACGCCAGCCGCGATGAAGAACGGCCGCCACTGCTCTGGCTTGGTGAGGTGCAGCTGCATCATGACACCCGCGGTCGCCACGAGCATCACGAGCGCGGAGCAGTACGCGACACCCCACGAGAAGCCGGAGACGCGCCCGAATTCTTCCCGGCGCGCCAACTGGGGCAGAAAGCTGGCGAGGAAGTTCTCACCAATGTTGAAGAAGAAGTTGGCCGGGATGTAGAGCAGTACCGCGAGCCAGAATTGTGCGGGACCAATGAGTCCAAGGCAGCACGTGAGCAGCGCGCAGAGCAGGCCCGAGCCGACGAGGCACTCTTTCTTCCAGGACTTGCCGTCGGCGATCGCGCCCGCCACGGGGCTCGCGACAACGACCAGCAGCATGCTGACAGCGAACAGCACTGACCACATCGTGTCCTTGCGGGCGGGGTCGGTGATGACTACTTCCTGGAAAAAGATGGAGAACAGCAGCGTGTTGATGATGAGCGTGAAGGACTGGTTGGCGACGTCAAAGGAGATCCACGACCAGACCTGGGCGGGCTGTGCCACGCCACGGAGGGGATAGATGGCCATGAGTTTGTCGGTCATGCCCGCCATGCCGTTCCTCCAACAAACTTGCCCGTCGTTCTTACGCCAGCAGTTCGTAGTGCTTGATCGACAGGTCCACCGGCAGTACCCGTTCGATGCTCATCTTCCATCGTTGCCGCAGGTCCCTGGTGGACAGCTTGTACTGAGCGTTGGGCGTGAACTGTCCCGACGCGCCGCGCACCCAATCTTCCATCACTGCAGGGTGCGTCCCGGTGAACGCATGGATCGTTGTGGGGTCCACATCTTCCCGCGGTTTGCTCACCTGCGTGGCGTGGTACATCTGGTTCATGGTCTTGACCTTCGCCGCGTGCTCGGGCGAGGGACGTGCCCAGCCGTAGTGATAGACGGTCGCACCGGCGTGCCTGCACCGGAGGTACCTGAGGCGCCGACGCCCCTGGATGGCGACGAAGTACTGGGCGTCGCTGGGCATCACGACCTTGATTCCACGGTTCTTCACGATGCGCACTTCGCGGCGGTACCAGGCGGGGCTGCGGACCACGTGCGAGGGCGATCCATAAAAGTGCGTGTAGTCAAAGACCAGACCCTCGACACGCGGATCGGTGTCGGCGTGCTGCAGCGCGGTACGGACGCGGGTGTAGTCCGCTTCGTGGAGCGCCTCGTCGCCCTGCAGGTAGAGCGCCCAATCCCCGGAGCAGTTGTAGAGCGCCGCCATGGACTGAGCGGCGTACACAAACGCTGCGGGGGCCTGGGTGTTCCATGTCATCGGGATGAGCCGGACTTTGGGCTCAGCCGCCGCCAACCCGACCAGGTGCTCCGTCGTGCCATCCGTGCTGTCCCCCATGGCAACGACAAAGTCATCCACAAGGGGAAGGGCGGAGCGGATGCTCTCGAGGAACGGGTACCCGAGGGTGACGCCGTTGCGGATGAAGGTGAAGCCGCTGACCCGCATGGATGGCGAGCGTACGGCCACAGGTAGGGTGGGGAAGAGGGCCGTCACGCTGTGGGCGCGCTAGTATCTGTTTGGCAGCAGCCGCATAAACCTATCGGAAGCCAAACAATGACCGCAACGATGTTTCCTCCCAGCCTTCCCGAGGCCGACCTCTTCTCCAACCCCCTCCCCTTGCGTGACGGAGATCGCATCATCCAGTTCCGCGAGGCCCTTCGCGAAGCGATGAGCGAAGAGATGCGTCGCGACGCACGGGTCTTTCTGCTCGGGGAGGAAGTCGCCCAGTACAACGGCGCGTACAAGGTTTCCCAGGGCATGCTCGAGGAGTTCGGCCCCAAGCGCATCATCGACGCGCCGATCTCCGAGAACGGCTTCGCAGGCCTCGCCGTCGGCGCGGCCATGTACGGCCTCAAACCCATCATCGAGTTCATGTCCTGGTCCTTCAGCCTCGTCGCCGCTGACCAGATTCTCAACAACGTCCCCAAGATGCTCTACATGTCCGGCGGCCAGTGGGGCTGCCCGGTCGTCTTCCGCGGCAACGACGGCGCGGGCGGGCAGCTCGGCTCGACTCACTCCTGGTGCGTCGAAGGCCTTTACGCCAACGTCCCCGGCGTGAAGATCGTCATCCCCAGCAACCCCTACGACGCCAAGGGCCTGCTCAAGACCGCCATCCGCGACTACGACCCGGTGTTCTTCCTCGAGTCCGAGCGGATGCTGGGCGACAAGGCCCACGTCCCCGCCGAGGAGTACTACATCCCCTTCGGGCAGGCGCACCTGCGTCGCGAGGGGTCCTCGTGCACGCTGGTCTCCTTCGGCCGGCCGGTGAACTTCTGCCTGGAGGCGGACGCGGATCTGCGGGCCCAGGGGATCGAGTGCGACGTGCTGGACATGCGGACGATCCGCCCGCTGGACATCGACGCGATCGTGCGTTCGGTGCAGAAGACGGGGCGCGTGGTGGTGGTCGACCAGTCCTGGCCCTTCGCCAGCGTCGCCAGCGAGGTGGTCACGCAGATCATCGAGCGGGCGTTTGACTACCTGGACCACCAGCCACTGCGGGTGAACACCGAGGACGTCCCCACGCCCTACGCCAAGGGCCTGGAGGCCGAGTACCTGCCCAACAAGAACAAGATCATCAAGGCGGTCAAGAAGACCTTGGGCCTCTGAAGCGACCTGAACGATGATTGACCGCGCATCGCGAACCCGGTATGCGACCATCCTCCGCCAGCTCGCGTCGGGCGCGATGACCACCGACGAGTTCAGCTGCGAGGCCGCCATCCTGGCCGTGGACTCGGACGACCCTCTGCTCGTCGAGATTCACGGGTTCGCCGACTCGCTCTTCCACGATCTGTGGAGCTACCGGCTGCGGGGACGCCACGCGCTGGACCGGACCGCCCGCGCCACCGTGGCCAGGCTCGTGCTCATGCTCAGGACATCGGACGCCGAGCTGACCGCCCCCCGGCCCGATGTCCTCGAATGCGGGCCTTTCGGCTTGGTCCACCTGCTCACGATGTTCGCGGCGATCGCGGCCACAGTCTGGCTCGGCGCCGTGAGCGGCGCCCTGGGACTTGCTCTGGGGGTTGGCGGGATTGCCGCCGTCCTCTACTGGCTTCACCGCCACGAAGCCTCCTGGTCGAGACGCCATGCAGCGCGAGTCTGGGACGGAGCGGTCTGGCCCTTCCGAGACCGCTCGCACCTGAGGCTCGCCGCCCGCACACCCATCTTCCTTTCCGGTCCCGACCCGAAGCCAAAGCCCGGCTTTCCCGGTCATTTTGCCTGAGGTTCCCCATGTCCATCGAAGTCACCATGCCCCGTCTCTCCGACACCATGCAGGCCGGCACGATCGTGCGCTGGGCCGTGAAGGAGGGCACGAAGGTCAAGTCCGGCGAGGTGGTCGCGGACATCGAGACGGACAAGGCGACGATGGAGCTGCCGATCTACGACGAGGGGGTACTGGCCTACCACGCGGTGCCGGAGGGCAAGCAGGTCGCCGTGGGCACGCTGATCGCCGTGATCGCCACCACCGGCGAGGACGCCGCGGCGGTCAAGGCGAAGTATGCGGCGGGCGGCGTGACGGCCGCCAAGGCCGCCCCGGCCGTCAAGGC
>CALLYM010000248.1 GCA_937858155.1 uncultured Phycisphaerales bacterium
GCAACCTTGTTCATGGTGGTGATACCGGAAAACCAGAAGTGGCCGCCGGCCACAAGTTCACCTGTTTCCAGGCTGGTGAAGCACAGGGGCTGCGCGTTGAGCCCTCCCCCCATCAGTTGCCAGGCGGTGCCGTCCCAGCGAGCCACGTGCGACGCGGGGACCGTGCCCGCGAATGTGAACTGGCCGCCCGCCACGATGTCTCCGCTCGCCATCGTGCCCAAGGAAAGCACGTTGGAGTTCATCCCTGCGCCCATAGTCTGCCACGCGGTCCCGTCCCACGCAGCAACGCGTCTGCGGTTGAACACACCGCCGGCGGACTGAAAGGTGCCGCCGACCACGACACCGCCGCCCGGGCGCGGGGAAATCGCGTACACAATCCCCGCCACGCCGTTCTGCGCGCCGGTCCCAAGGCTTGACCACCCGGTGCTGTTCCACCTCGCCACCCGGTTGGCGGCGACGCCTCCCGCGTTCAGGAACATGCCACCCACGTAGAGCGAACCATCGCTCCCCACGCACAACGCCCAGATGCCGTTGTCCGTGCCGCTCCCCATCGGAGACCACGCGGCACCGTCCCACACCGCGATGTTCGAGCACGCGACGCCCCCGGCGGCCGTGAACCCGCCCGCTGCTACTAGACGGCCATCGGGCAGGACCGCCAGTGCATCGACTTCGCCAGCGATCCCGCCTCCCAATGGCGACCACTCGACGCCGTTCCACGCCGCAATGTTGTTGACGTTCACACCACCCGCGTTGGTAAAGTCGCCGCCGGCGATAAGCAACGGTGATTGTGGACCGGCACCGTCAGGGTCCCATCGTGTAAGGGCCAGCACCCCGGTTGCGACGCCGTTGCTCATCCCGGGCATAGGGTGCCATTGCTGGCACTGCGCCGATCCTCTCGAAGCCAGCACGACGGCACACGACGTTGCGGCGTGGATAATGGCAAGCCTTCTTGAATTCATTGGATTCTCCTTCGCGGTTGCGCACAAAAGGGCCTCAAATGAGCATGCGAGATATATGGGAGTTAGATGTCTGCAATTGGCGGGCTGTACCTGATTCGCAGAGAACTTTGGAAATCAGCCAGGTTGCGTCATCCGTATTTCCCTGCAGAGACCACGCCTACGTCGTCGTTGCAGGGGCTTCCCCGTGACCATGTGCACGGGGCATTCCGCGCTCGTAGCCTTTGGTATGGCGCAGCTCGATTACGTCACGGCGGGTGAATCTCACGGCCCCGCGCTCGTCGTCACAATCTCTGGCATGCCCGCAGGCGTGGCGGTAGACGCGGGGTTCATCAACGGTGAACTGACGCGCAGGCAGGGTGGGTACGGGCGCGGCGGCCGCATGGGGATTGAGGACGACAAGGTCGAAGTCCTCGCCGGTGTCCGCGGGCGCCAGACCACCGGTGCGCCTGTGGTCTTCCAGATCCGCAACAAGGATTCAAGGCTTGACGATGCCAAACGCACGCCGCCCGTCCATCGCCCGCGGCCGGGGCATGCGGACCTTGCAGGGAGCGTGAAGTTCCTGACGAACGATTGTCGAGACGTGCTGGAACGCGCGAGCGCGCGGGAGACCGCCTCGCGTGTGGCCGCTGGTGCCCTCGCAAGGTGCATGCTCCGAGAGTTTGGGATCGAGGCCTTCGGCTTTGTACGGTCGATCAAGGACGTTTCGACAACCGTGGCGGTGACGCCGGACAACTGGCGGGAGATGAGGCATACTCGCGATGGGAGCGAGACCTACTGCCCAGACCCGGGCGTGTCGCAGCGCCAGCGCGAGGTGATCCACGCGGCAAAGCTCGACAAGGACACGGTGGGGGGATTGGTGGAAGCGCATGTCTTCGGTGTCCCCCTCGGCTTGGGCAGCTGCATGGATTGGCGCGACAAGCTCGATGCACGCCTGGCGTACGCGGCGATGAGCATCCAGGCGATCAAGTGCGTGGAGATCGGGCTGGGCAAGGAAGTTGCGTCTCGCCCGGGCTCACAGGTCCATGACCCAATTTTCTTTGACCCTGCCCGAGCAACCACGAACAACCTGCCCAATCACCACCTGGGCTTTTCCCGGCCCACCAATAACGCGGGTGGCACCGAGGGCGGTATGAGCAACGGGGAACCCATTGTCGTGCGGGCCGCCATGAAGCCGCTCGCCACGCTCAACCGGCCCACCCTCGCCACGGTGGACACCGCCACCAAGGAGCCGGGCGTGTCGTTCAAGGAGCGCACCGACGTGACCGCGGTGCCGGCCTGCGGCGTGGTCGCCGAGCACATGGTCGCCCTGGTCCTGGCCGACGAGGCCACGCGGAAGTTCGGCGGGGACTCGGTCGACGAGCTGGTCCGCAACCACCGGGGCTTCCTGGACGCGCTGGCCGCCGGCCCCGTCGGTGCCTGACGCAGGGGGACCGACCGCGTCGGCCGGAG
>CALLYM010000249.1 GCA_937858155.1 uncultured Phycisphaerales bacterium
TCTACACTTCCTTCGATCCGCACACCTTTGCCAAGGAGGGCAATCGTGATGGCCCCCGCGACCGCTCTGATCCACGAGGAATCTGTGACAGAATCAAAGCCCCGCAAGACGCGCGTGACCGCCGAGACCATGGCGGCCAAGCAGCGCGATATCTCCGTTTCTGAGTTCTTTGCCAAGAACCGCCACCTGCTGGGGTTTGACAACCCGCGCAAGGCGCTGCTCACGAGCGTCAAGGAAGCGGTCGACAATTCTCTGGACGCGTGCGAAGAAGCTGGCATCCTGCCGGAGATCGTGGTTGTCATCGAGGAGCTGGAAGAGAACACCAGAACCGCCAAGCAGGCGACAGCCAAGGAAGAGCCCGCCGAGGATGGCAAGCCCGGCAAGAAGGGCAAGGCCCAGCAGTCGGCCAAGTACCGTGTCACCGTGGTGGACAACGGCCCGGGCATCGTGCGGAAACAGGTGGAAAACGTCTTCGGGCGGCTGCTCTTTGGCAGCAAGTTCCACCGGCTCAAGATGAGCCGGGGGCAGCAGGGCATCGGTATTTCGGCGGCGGGCATGTACGGGCTCATCACCACGGGCAAGCCCATGGTGATCCACACGAAGCCCAAGGCGACGAGCGAGGCGCACCACATCGAACTCGCGATGAACACGAAGCTGAACCGCGCCGAGGTGACGGTAGATGTTGAGACCGACGACTTCCCCCCCAAGTCCCTCCGCGCCGTCTGCAAAGGCGCGCGCGACACGGCCTTCATGCCCGGCGACCTTTTCCCCACAGGCACGAGCGTGTCGATCGAACTGGAAGGCAAGTACCAGAAGGGGCGCGGGAGCGTCGACGAATTCCTCGAACTCACCGCGATCGCGAACCCGCACGCCCGAATTACGTTCATCCCGCCAAGCAAAACCATCGAGGAAGAAGACGACTCGCTCCTTGATGCCCGCCGCAGAAAACAGAGTGAGCCGCCCGCGCCTGCCCCGGAAGGCACCGCTTCCGCCAAGCCGCCGCCGCCCACCGACGACAACGAGCACGGGCTGAACACAACTATTAAGACCGAAGAGAAGGACGGCGTCATTTTCTTCCCCCGCGCGGTGGCGGAACTGCCCCCCGAGACCAAGGAAATCCAGCCGCACCCGCGAGGGATTGAGCTCGGCATTCTGCTGCAGATGCTCAAGGAGCACCCTGACGAATCCGTCTACAAGTTCCTGCAGGAAAACTTCTCGCGCGTCTCCACCGCGAGCGCGAGCGACTTCTGCAAGGCGGTGGGCATCACCGCACGCACGCTGTGCAGCGACATCGAGCCCGACCAGGCGGAGGCCCTGTTCCGCGCACTTCAGTCCGCAAAACTCCCACCCCCCCCCACCGACTGCCTCGCGCCCATCGGCATCCGCCAGTTGCTCGCCGGCATGCTCAAGGGCGTGCGGGCGGAGTTCTACGCCGCGTCCTCCCGCGAGCCGGACATCTACCGCGGCCGCCCGTTCTTAATTGAAGCCGCGATCGCGTTCGGCGGGGAACTGCCGGCGGACGACTCCGCCCGTGTCATCCGCTTCGCCAACCGCGTGCCGCTGCTGTACCAGCAGTCCGCCTGCTCGTCGTTCAAGGCGGTGACGGAGACCAACTGGCGCAACTACGACCTGCAGCACCCCCGCAACGCGCTCCCTGTCGGCCCGCTCGTCATCATGATCCACATGGCCAGCGTGTGGGTTCCCTTCACGAGCGAGAGCAAGGAGGCCGTCGCGGACTACGACGAAATCCGCAAAGAGATGAAGCTCGCCCTGATGGAATGCGGGCGCAAGCTTGGCACGTACCTTAAGAAACGCGCCAAGATGAAGCGCGAGGCAGAGCGCCGCGACGTCTTCCAGAAGTACATCGGCGAGATCGCGCAAGCGTGCAACGACCTGACCGGCGTGGATACAAAGAAGCTGTATGACGCGCTGCTTGCGCAGGCCAAGAGAAAGACCGCCATCGCCGATGCCAAGCTCGACGAAGAAGGGAAACGCATCAAGGAAGAGGACGACGCCGACATGGACGGCGTGGTGATCATCCAGTCCAGCGAGCCCTCCTCGCAGACACAGGCATCACCCTCCCCGGACGCCCCCCCCGCCACCAAGCTCACGAAAGCCGAAGCGGCACGCCTGAAGGTTGCCGCTCTGGCCCACGACGATGAGCCGAGCCTGCTTGACGTGAAGCCTGTGGGACGGCTGTCACAGAAGGGCAAGGCGGGTCGTGGGCAGTCCGCCACGCAAGATCAGAAGCTATCCAAGGGTGGTGGGTCGCCGGCACCCAAGACCGCTCCAAAGACGGACACCAAGGGAAGCAAAGCGGAAGCGAAGATCGGCAAAGCGGCGATAGCACCACAGGCGGCCCCGGCCGGCAAAGGCCCGAAGCCGAAAATGCGGTTGGTGAACGGAAAACTGGTGCCGGTGGACGACGGGCCGAAGTTGTTCTGAGTGCGCACGCACTTCCCCGCGTACAATTCTCCGACGGCTTGAAGCACGCCGCCGGGTCCGCGGGAAGGGCATAGCCCACTTCACCTCTGTGCATCCAACTGTGTTCTGCACGTTCTTCGTGCCGCCCGATGCGGACCCGGGCGAGTTGCATGGAGAATTGCCGTGACCACCAAACTCCCGTCCCGTCCGAACCTCGACCGCCTGCGCAAGCAGGCAAAGTCGTTGCTCGCCGCCCTCGCGGCGGGTGAGGACTCCGCCGTCCAATCGTTCAAGGAACACCTGCCAGCCGCGAAGGGGCTCACTACCGAAGGGGTAAGGCGGGCGGGCTTCCGCCTTGCCGACGCGCAGTCCGTCGTTGCCCGCACCACAGGCTTTGCCGCGTGGCCGCACCTGGCGCGTCATGTCGAGCAACTGAGGTCGCTCGAAGGCACATGGACCTTTGCGAACTTGGAGGTGGATGGCTCACCGGTCCCACCCACCGCGCTCGGCGCCTCGCGCCTGCTCATCGATGGCGACCGGTTCCGCACCGAGTCGCCGGAGGCTGTTTACGAGGGTGTGTTCAACATCAACGTCGAGGCAAGCCCGCACCACATCGACATTGAATTTGTGGAGGGACCCGAGGCGGGCAATTCCAACCATGGCATCTTCACGCTGGAGGGCGACCGGCTCTCGATCTGCCTCGACATGCACGGCAAGCCTCGCCCGACTGCCTTCAAGACCGCTCCGGGCAGCGGCCATGCGTGCGAGGTTCTAGTCCGCCAGTCGGCGACTCGGCCCGAGCATGTGAAGGGTGGCGACCGAACCAGGCAGGAGCGTCCGAAGCCTTCTACTCCTCCGGCGGACCCGGCTGCCTTTGCATTCACGCCGTCGGCGACACTCGCCCGCCTGGAGGGTGAGTGGTCCGCGGAGTCGATCACGCGTGACGGACAAGCCCTGCCCGCGTTCATGCTCAAGACCGCCTCGCGGAGCGCTGCACGCAATGAAGTCAAAATCAAGGTTGGCGGCATGACGATCATCCACGCCCTCATGCGCATCGACGATGCCCAGTCCCCGGCCCACGTGGAGTATTGCAATATCGGTGGCCCCGCGAAGGGAACCCTGCAGTACGGTGTCATGGAGTGGCGGGGCGACGTTGCCTGGTTCTGCATGGCGTCGCCGGGACAACCCAGGCCAGGCGTGTTTAAGAGCGTCCCCGGCAGTGGCACGACACTCAGCGCGTGGAAAAAGAAGTAGGTCGTCACGGCCGCCACGCTGCGTAACTTCTTGCTGACTAGGCCGAAAGCAAGCGCCGCGCTCCGCGGCGCTTGCTTTTCATTCACCCTTCCCCATCATCAGCCGCGCGATGAGCCCATCGCGGACGGTGTAGACCGCCACGACTTCAAACTTCTCACCGCCCGGAGACCTCTCGCCACACTCGTGGTCGACCACCACGTTCCCGATGCAGAACCGCGTCTTCGTGGTCGGCTCGCAGTCGAAGAGCGACCTCCTGAGCCAGGCCCTGTTCGTCAACTACAACCGCGTCCTCGGCAACGGCGGCGACGGCATCGGGGTCGAGAACCACGTCAGCGGCGGCGCCTCGGTCGCGCAGGTCATCAACGTGCTGGCGGAGAACTACGTCGCCCGCAATGCCGGCGACGGCATCTTCGTGCTCAACGAGGGCTCCGGCCCAGGCTCGGCCATCAGCCAGAACCTGATCGTCGCCGAGAACCTGGTCGTGTCGAACAGCGTCGGCGGCATCGTGCTGCT